>JBEKUQ010000387.1:0-3973 GCA_049514835.1 Verrucomicrobiota bacterium
GGCTTGCCCGATGCCTTGCGCGAAATCAACGACTCCAAAAAACTTTCCGCCCAGGCGCGGGAGACTCTTTACGCCGCGCTGATTTCCTTCCCGGCGATCCGCTTCGGCATCGCCTCGGTGGACGCCCCGCTCATTGATCGGATCAATATTCTCCAGGCGACCCATCGCGCCATGAATCTCGCGCTGGCAAAATTAACTCCGCCGCCCCAGCACGTCCTGGTGGACGGCCTGCGCGTCAAGACTCTGGCTTTCCCGCAAACCCCCATCGTCTCCGGCGACGCCCTGAGCTTTTCCATCGCCGCCGCCAGCATTCTGGCCAAGGTCACCCGCGACCGTCTCATGGTGGAGTTTGACCGCCAGTATCCCGGCTACGGTTTTTCCGGCCACAAAGGTTACGCCACCGGGCAGCATCTCGCCGCCCTCAAGGCGCGCGGCCCCTGTCCCATCCATCGCCAGTCCTTTTCCCCGCTCCGCCTGGCGCAGGCGGAGTTTTTCCCCTGATCACCTTGCTCGAACGGCGCCATGCGTGGCGCGGCAAAACACCGCCGACTTTGACTTCGCGATAGGGCGCGCCGGGGGGGCACGCGGCCAAAAAGCACTTGCCAAAGGCCGGGCTCAAATTCCTCACCGCCACTTTCCGCACCCGGCGCGGCGGATTGAATCTGATCTTTCGCGACGGCGATTGCCTCAGCAATTTAAGCCAAATAAAAGCCAATAACGGGAGAGCGCTTTTTCCGGCAAGCGATAAACCCTGCCATGTCAAATGAACAAGGAATGCTGGAGGCAAATCGGTCCTTCGCAACCCGCCAACAGGCGGGCTCTGAGGTCCGCGAGATCTGCCGGCGACACGAACACCAATTGAGCGATGAAAACAAATCCGTTTCTACATAAGCATCCACACAGTGAACCCCAAGTCCTCCGCGCGTCCGCCCTGGCTCTGGCTCTCGCTCTGGCCGCCGCGGCCGCTCCCACTCTGCGGGCCGCGGACGACCCTCAATCCGCGCTTCAAAACAACTCTCCACCTCCCGCTCAGACCGCTTCCGCCGCAACGGCGGAAAAACCGGCGCCCCTTCCGCTTCATCAGATCGAAGGCAACGGCGGGATTTTCTCCACGCTGTCGGCCTACATTGTCAATCCGCCGCGAAACGGCGAACCGGTGGGCCGCCCCAGCTTGGGGTTTGCTTTCGTCAACATCGGTCACGGGCAGAACCTGGAAGCCACCACCTTGACGGAATCGCCCTGCCAGCGGCTGGAACTGGGCTATGGCTGGGATTACATGAATTTGGGCGATCTGCCGGCGGCCTTGCGCAGCGCCGGCCTGGTCAATTTTCACCAGGGGCAGGTTCAGATGCACAACTTCAATGCCCGCTTCCAGATTCTGTCGGAAGGCGAGTTCGATCAAAAATGGCTTCCGGCGCTGACGGCCGGCGTGCATTACAAATACACGGACAATATCAGCGAAGTGAACCACGAATGCGGCGGCGCCCTGGCCGCCGCCGGCATTCCGCACCATGAAGGGGTGGATTACACGCTCTACGCCTCCAAGATGTTCACGCAACTGCCGCGCCCCGTCTTGCTCGAACTCGGCGGTCGCGCCACGGAAGGCGTCTGGGAGGGCCTGGGCGGATTCACCAGCGGTTACAACTTTATGTTGGAGGCCAACATGGTCGTGTTCATCACCAGCAAGTTTGTGCTCGCGGCCGAATACAAGGAGCAGCCGCGGGATTACATGCCCATCGGCAATCTGGTCAAGCGGGAAGGCGACTGGGCGACACTGGATGCCGGTTACATCGTGAACCGACACTTGACGCTCGCCGTGGGTTACGGTCACTTTGGCAACGTGCTGAATCACCAGGCCAACGGGGTATGGGGTCTTACGACCAAATGGGAGTTCTAAACCCGGAATGGATTCATAAAATCAAACCAAAGGAAACCCCATGAAATCAGCCCCGCAAATTCATCTCTCCGATGTGCAAAAAGTTTATTCCGGGCCGGAAGGCCGCCTCTGGGAACTGCTCATGGGCGAACAAATCCACATCGGCGGCTTCCAATCCTCCATGGACCTCGCCCAGCGCGCCGGCCTCGCCCCCGGCTCCCAGGGCGTTGACCTCTGCTGCTGCTCCGGCGCCGGCATGAGGTTCCTCGCCCGCTTCCTCAAGGTCGGCTCCATGACCGGCGTGGACGCCACTCCCGCCGTGCTCGAACTGGGCCGCCGCCGCTGCGCCGACGAGGGCCTCGCCGAAAAAACCTCCTTCGTTCAGGCCGACGCCTGCGCCACCGGCCTGCCTTCCGCCCGCTTCGATTTCGTCTGGGGCGAAGACGCCTGGTGCTACGTCCAGGACAAGCCGAAGTTGATCGCCGAGGCGGCCCGCCTCCTCAAACCGCGCGGCAAAATCGCCTTCACGGACTGGATGGAAGGCCCGGCCGAATTGTCGCCGGCCGAGGCCGGCCGTTATCTCTCCTTCATGAAATTTCCCAATGTCCTCACCCTCGCTGAATACCAGTCGCTTCTTCAAGCCAACGGGTGCGCCGTTCGCGTCGCGCTGGACACGGGCCGATTCGCCGCCGCCATGCCGCTCTACCTCGACATGATCGAAAAACAACTCACCTTCGACGCCCTGAAAATCATCGGCTTCGACCTCGCCCTCGCCGAGGGTCTCGTCTGCGAAATGAAATTCCTTCAATCCCTCGCCCAGGCCGGCAAAATCAGCCAGGGCCTCATCGTCGCGGAAAAAACCGCCTGATTCCGGCCCGCGTTAAGAGCCATTGTGTTCTTCGTTCTTGCGCCGCGGGTTTGCTGTCCGCTTAATCGGTCAGCATGAAATCAAAGCTCGTCCTGCCGCTGTTTGTCGGCACGGTGTTTCTCTCCGGCTTCCGGCTTTGCGCCTCCGCGCCGCCGTTCACGCCGCCGGCGTCCCCACGGGCCACGTATAATTTTAATTCCGGCTGGAAATTCGCCTTTGGCGACGACGCCGGGGCCGATCAACCGGCGTTCGACGATGCGGCCTGGGCCGGCGTCAGCCTGCCGCACACTTGGAACGAGACGGACAGCTATCGCGCGTTCATCCGCCACAGCAGCGGCGACCAGAGCGAGCAGATGTTTGGCGTCGGGTGGTATCGCAAGCACTTCAAGCTGCCCGCCGCCGCCGACGGCCAGAAGGTCTTTTTGGCATTTGACGGCCTGCGCCAGGCCGCACGTTTCTTCCTCAACGGGCGGCCGGTCGGCAAATATGAGAACGGCGTCACGGCCCTCGGCCTTGACCTCACCAAGTTCGTCAAATACGGCGGCCAGGACAACCTCCTCGCCGTCAAGGTTGACAACAGTCCCAACTATCGCGAAGAGGGTACCGACACGGCGTTTGAATGGAATGCGAAGGATTTTAACCCGAATTTCGGCGGGCTTAATCGGGACTCCAGGCTGATCGTCACCGGCAAGATTTACCAGACTTTGCCCCTCTATGAGAATCTTCGGACCACCGGCATCTATGTCTATCCGGAGGCCATTGACCTGGCGAAAAAGACCGCTGACCTTAAGGTCGAGGCGGAGGTGCTCAACGAGACGGCCGATTCCGCCGCCATCACGCTTTCCGCCGTGGTGGTGGACGCCGACGGCGCCGTGCGCGCGCGCTTGGACGGCAACACCTCCGACCTTGTGGCCGGCCAGTCGGGAGTTTTCGCCGCCTCCGGTTCATTGGCGGGCGCGCGCTTTTGGGACGTGAATGACCCGTACCTTTACCGCGTTTATTCCATCCTCACTGTCAACGACAAGGTGGTGGACGTCTGCCAGACCCAGACCGGTTTTCGCCAGACGGCTTTCAAGGGTGGCGTCGGCACCGGCGGCGTCTGTCTCAATGGCCGTTTTGTCTGGCTCACGGGCTACGCCCAGCGCGCGGCCAATGATTGGGCCGGCTTGGGCGGCGCATATCCCGCCTGGATGCACGACTTCACGCTGGCCCTCGTGCGCGCGAGCCAC
>JBEKUQ010000388.1:0-3972 GCA_049514835.1 Verrucomicrobiota bacterium
GTTTGGCCGATTTTATAGGAGTTGAGACGGCCGACGACCCTGCCGGCGGGAGTGCGGTTGCTTCCCACCTCCCCAACGCGCTGCGAACGGCCTCTGTTGCGGGGTTCCAGTTTTGGGATGTCCATTTTGCCGCTGTAGAACCGGTCGAAAAGCGCGAAGGCCTCCGGGTCATACTTTTTGAGGCCCTCGGCGCCGGGGTCGGGCCTGGCGCCCTGGAAACCGCCGTAGCTGCCATGCGAGTTAAAATACCACATGGTCAATTCGGCGAAGAATTCATTGGGGCTGGAGCCGGCGTAAGTATGGAGCCAAAGCCCTTTGTCTTTTGAGATTTGGGCCTGGGCGTCGAACTTGGCGCGGATTTCCCGGCCCATGTTGTCTTCGATGTTGTGGGCGAATTCGTGGAGGCAAATGTCGCTGCCGTGATAGTGATCGGCGGGAAGGTTGAGGAGGTTTTCTTCGCCGCAGGAGGTGATCAAACCGCCCATGCCGCGGGTGCGGCGGTCGCGGGTGGCGCCGTTGTAGGTGGGTTCGTAGAGAGGCACATGCTTGTCCTGGCGCCATTCGGGCAGGTCGGTGGTGACCTGGTCGCGGCCGATGATGTGCAATTCGCCGCCGGCGGCGGCGATGTTGCTGACGGCCATGGGAATGCGGGCGGTCTCCAGCGCCATGCGGTCGTAGGCGCGGAACATGGCGTCGTCCACCACGACGGCGGGGGCTTTGATGAGAATGCCGTGGAAGGAAAGGACCTTGGTGAAGAAACCATTTTCCGGGGGATCAATGGGCTCGATTTTGGGGTAGGCGGGGGCGGGCTGGTTGGTCGCACCGGCGGCGTGGAGGTTGGGGGCCAGTCCGACGGCCAGGGCGAAGGTCAGGGCCAGAGCGACGGGGCGCGTGAAAGGGCAGGCGGAAGCAGGTGGTGTTTTCATAGAACGCATGGGGCGGGGCATATAAGAAATGGTTTGATTGGGTTTGATTGGACATGGTGGACGGAGTGGACAGAGTGGACGGGCAGGGACGGGCCCGGAAACGGATGGGGTGCGGCGAGGGCGATTTGAGAGGGGGCGCATCCCAACAATGGCGAGGCTCCCACGCGGCTGGAGGGCGCGAGAACCGGCAGGCAGGATGCCTGCCCGACGCGGCCAGCCAACCTGCGCCGGTCGCGGGCTGCGGGAGGCGGAATTGACTGTGGTTACGTGTCTTATGTTGATAGATTTAACCATAGGCTCTAATTTTTGTCAAGCCCTGTGAGAAGGAATTAAAAATGCGAAATGATAAATGATAAATGGCGGATTGAGGGGAGGGAAGGGAGGAAGTACATTTCACTTTTTTGGGTTCCCCTCCTCATCTTAATCGTAATCTTAATCTCTGTCGCCTCGGCCCGAAATGGTCCGAGATTAAGATTAGGATTAGGATTAAGATTAAGAAAAGACAACCCAAAAAAAATGAAATGCACCGGAGCGGACGAAGCCCGGCAGGATGGGTCTGAGGAATCAGGCGGCGTTGCCGGCGAGGCGCTGGAGGAGGCTGGTCAATTCCTGCATGCGAGGCGGTTTGCTGAGGACGGCGTCCACGGCGGGAGTGGCTTCGCCGTCGGCTTTGATCATGGTGCCCCAGCCGGTGAGCATGAGAATGGGGGTCTGGGGCGATTCGGCCTTGATGGCGCGGGCGAGATGGTAGCCGTCCATGTCGGGCATGCCCAGATCGGTGATGACGACGTGAAAGGGCCGGCCGGAGTGGAGGCTGGAACGGAACATTTCCAGGCCCTCGAGGCCGCCTGGAGCGACGCTGATTTGGTAATGATCGTGTTCCAGACAGTCGTGGAGGAGTTCGCGCACGCCGGGTTCATCGTCAATGCAGAGGACGCGGAGGGGGAGGCGCGGAGGAAGGCCGGGAGAGATGGGCCGGGACGATGGAAAGGCGGGCTGGACAATGGGGAAGATGAGGCGGACGCAGGTGCCCTGCCCCGGCGTGCTTTCAATTTCAATGGCGCCTTTGTGGCGTTGCACCATGCCGTAAACCATGGCCAGTCCGAGGCCGGTTCCGCCGCGCTGGCCCTTGGTGGAGAAGAACGGTTCCAGACAATGCTGGCGTACTTTTTCGTCCATGCCCGACCCGTTGTCGCGCACTTCCAGTTGCAGTTGCTGGGCCGGGGCCGCGCCGCTCTGCGCAGCGGGGCGGGTGACGGAACGGGTGGCGATGGCGATGATGCCGCCGGTGGGGAGTGCGTCCACGGCGTTGAAGATGATGTTGGTGAGGGCTTCGCGGAATTCGGCGGCATTGCAGAGAAGCAAAGGGGGGTCCTGCTCGAACTGACAATCAATGTGAATGGAGCGGCCTTCGCGCTGGGCCTGATCGCGCCAGCGTGGGCGGGTGAGTTCGATGACGTCCTTGATGGAGTGGTTGGGGTTGATGAGGGTGAGTTTGTCCGGGTCCTGGTCACGGCGGTAGAATTCGCGCATGTGGGCGACGATCTCGGTGACGTCCTGGGCGGCCTGGCTGATGCGCTGCAATTGGCGCTGGGGTTCCTCGGCCAAATCTGGGAGAGTGGTGAGCAATAATTCCGAGTAGGCGGTGATGGGACACATGGCGTTATTGATGTCGTGGGCGATGCCGCTGGCCATCTGGCCGAGGGCGCGGAGGCGCTCCTGCTGGACGACGGCCTGCTGGGTGCGGCGCAATTCATCGTAGGCCTGTTGGGCGCCTTCGGTGAGGCGGACTTGTTCGTAAAGGGACTGGCATTCCTCCTTGGCGGTGAGGACTTTGACCTGCAGGGCCTCTTTTTCCAGGAGGACGGTGGCGATTTCGGCGCGGACTTGTTCGGCATTCTGGCGGACCTCCTCCAAGACCAGGACGATCATGCTGACGGCGATGAAGAGCTGGAGGACCGCGGCGACGAAGAATCCATCGCGGTAGAGATTTTTGTAGGGTTCGGTCAAGGGGTAGGTGGCCAGATAAACGCCCCAGAGCAAAAAGCCCAGGGACAACATGCCGGCGCCGACGAAGGCCTTCTGTTTGCGCAGGCGGAAGAAGCAAACGCCGGCGAAGAGGCTGCTCAGGCCGAGGAGGAGGAAGATGGGCAACTGGATTTGCAGCAGATTCCCGCTGACATGGGGACTGACGAAGATCCAAACCACCAAGAAGAGCATAAACCCGCCAACGGAGGTCTGACGGACGGGGAGGGCGAGAAAACGCAGGCTGCCCCACAAGAGGAAGACGGCCGAAATGGAAACGCAGCACTGCTTGAGCATGAAGACCAGGTCGTCCTTGAGGACATCCTGCACGCGCAGGCTCAAGGTCAGCCAGAGGGCATAGAAGAGCCAGGCGGCGGTCCAGATGGTGAAGTACTCCCGGCGGGTGTAGCGGTTGAGGTAGAAGAAGAGGCCGACCAGAACCCACACGCTCAACAAGGAAACCATCAGAGCGGCCTGCAAGTATTCCTGGGGGAACATGCCCATCTCGTTAAGTTTCAACATGATGACTATTCATCGGCAGGAATATGGCGGGGATTAAGGAAAGATTAGGAACGGTTTCCTGGATGAGATTGCCTGGAGAGCCCCCGGCCTGGGCGGGCACGGCGGGATGGAAATGGGGCCGGGGTTGCCCCCGGCGCGGGGCGACCGGCGGATGGGGGCTTGGGAAGGGGCTTCATTTATTGCTTGTGAAGAAATGATAACAGGTGTTAGCTCGTCTCATCGCAGGGAGTGTTGCGCGATGGGGCCTGATCGGCCCGGCCATATATGGATTCACCGAACGCCAGCAAGAAAAAGGCGGGATCAGGAAGTGCAGAGGGGGTTGAAGGCTCCTCTGAAACCCAGGCGGCGGCGCCGACATTATCCGGCGCGGAATGGAGCGTGCTTTTTGTCGGAGGGGATGTCTGGTGGTTCGACCAGGCCAAGCGCGACCTGGTTTGCCTTGAGCCGCAATGGCGGTCGCTGCGCGCGGGGGACGGGGCGGCGGCGGCGGAAGTGCTGG
>JBEKUQ010000389.1:0-3965 GCA_049514835.1 Verrucomicrobiota bacterium
AGCGAAATAACCATGGAACAAGAGGTGGTTTAGCTGTGACGGCGGGAAAAGGCAGGGCGAGACTCTGTCGAGCCGTGACTCTTCCCCAAGAAATCGAGTTACGGCTCGACGGAGTCTCGCCCTACCACCGGAGACCGAAACAAAAGGAGATTTACTATGAATGATCAACTTAAAACGGAGCTTTCGACCTGGGAGCGCAGCACAACCCGTCGTTTTTTCCGCTGGCTGTTTAGCTGGCGCGGGATTCGGCGGATACTGATTGTGCTGGCTTGGACCGTGACGATCCTTGGTCTGTTTTACGGCGAGGAGGACTGGCGCGGGCGGCACACCTGGAACCAATACCGGCAGGCCGCCGAGGCGCGCGGATTGTCGCTGGATTGGAGCACTTACATTCCAAAACCGGTGCCCGATGACCAAAATTTCGCGGCGACGCCGTTCCTCAAAACATTTCTTCAAACCAACCCTTTCATACTTACCAACGATCTTTACCAGCGTGCCGACAATAATGTTTTTGCCACCAACATCGCCAAGTACAAGGGACGCCGGCATTTTACAGATTTGGTGGCCTGGCAACTGGCTGCCGCCGCCTTGCAAAACGGCGAATTAAAGCGCCAACAGCAATTTGAGACGGAGATCACCGACCTGGCCGCGCGCGCCGCGGCGGCGCCAGTCGTTCTCGAAGGCATGAAATCCGACGCGGCGGTGTTTGCGGAACTGCGCGCCGCCAGCAACCGGGAGCATTCCCACTTCGCGGTGGCGTATGACTTGGAAAATCCCTGGGCAATTAATCTGCAGCATCTGGCCAAGATCAAACAGACCGTGCAGCGTCTGAACTTGGAAGCCTGCTCGGAACTGGCGGCGGGCCAAAGCGACCAGGCCCTGGCCGACGTGAAACTGATTTTGTCCCTGGCCGACTCCATTAAATCGGAGCCAATTCTAGTCTCTTATCTGGTGCGCTTGGCGTGCGTTCACATTGCCATACAACCGGTTTGGGAAGGCTTGGCCGAGCAGCGCTGGACCGACGCCCAATTGCAGGAACTCCAGGCCCGTTTCTTGTCCTTCGACTTTCTGGCCGACCTCCAACAGTCTCTCCAAGCGGATCGAGCGTTCGGAACTCTAACCGCCGATCTTATCTCCAAGAAGGGAATTGCCTATGTCGCGGACACCTGGTCTCCCGATAACAATCAGGACCCGTTCAGCAAGTTCTTTTTCTACGTGGTCGGCAAGGCCACGCCCTCCGGCTGGTATGACCGCGAGAAAATTAATTACAACAAGCTCTTTGACGCGGAGTTCGAAGGGGTCGTGGACCTGGTTGCGAAAACCGTTTCCCCTCACAAGAAAGTACTGAATGCGGACGTGGTGGACCGCCAAGCATTTGGCAATTCGTGGGAAGGGCCGACGCTCCATGCCATCCTTCACCACCACCTCATGGCCAGGCAACTGCTGCCGGCCCTTAGAAATGTCCCCGCTAAAGCCGCCACCGCCCAAACCGCCGCCAGCCAAGCTGTCCTGGCCTGCGCCTTGGAACGCTGCCGCCTGGCCAACGGACAATTTCCGGAAACACTCACCGCCCTGACGCCACAGTTCATTGCCCACCCGCCCAACGACGTGATTACAGGCCAGCCCTTTAAGTATCGCCGCACCGATGACGGCCAGTTTCTACTTTACTCCGTCGGCTGGAATGAAAAGGACGATGGCGGCGTGCCCGGCAAGACCTTGTTCGATCTGACCCAAGGCGACTGGGTCTGGTCCTATCCCGCCAAGTAATCCAGATTAACGTGCCAGTCACGGTTGGCCCGGCAAAGGTAGGGCGGGCAGTCCTCTGCCCGCCGTCGGGCATTGTCAGAGCAAGCAACGCCGCATTCCCCTCGTGCGGCGGGCAGAGAATCCTCGTAAACAAGTTCCCACATTGGACCGCTGAACCTGCCTCTTAATCTTAATCCTAATCTTAATCTTAATCCCAAAACCCGAATCTGCCGCTGCTCGGCAGACTTCCTCGCAACAAACCGCTTTCGCTGGCTGTTCCCTCTCCGCTCCCATCCGACTTGTCCCGCCGTAGCCTTGGCGAAGGCGGATGGGAGGGGAGAGGGTCAGGGTGAGGTGAGGGTTCATCTTCAGACCAATCCGCAATCCGCAATCCGCAATCGGAGAGGGTCAGGGTGGGGTGAGGGTTCATGGGGCGGACCTCCCGCCCTTACTTCTACGACCGACCGATCACGATCCCGTGGCCTCATCTCACGTCCGAGCCGCCGGATTCGATCCGGTAGAGGTGGGTTTTGGTGCGGAGGAAAAAGGCCTTGCCGGCCACGGCGGGCGAAGCCATGAAGCCTCCGGCCAGCGTGTTGGTCGCCAGGATCTCGCAGGCGCGGCCCGGTTTGAGCACGGTGGTGACGCCCTCCTGATTGAAGAAATAAATCCGTCCGTCCGCAGAGACGGGCGAGGCCTGGTAGTTGCCGGGGATTCTCTCCGTCCAAACCACTTGCCCGCTGGCCGCTTCAAAGCACGAAATGATGCTCTCCGCCGCCGCCATGTAAAGCAGCCCGTCCACCACAATCGGCGAGGAGAATTTGCCGATGTGCGACCTTTGCCTCCACACCACATGCGTGTCGGTCACGTCGCCCTGGCCGTCCGTCTTGACCGCGACCAGTTCGGTCCGCTGCATGCCGCTGACGAAAAAGGCCAGGCCATTGTCGAAAACCGGCAGCGGCGCTGGCGAAAAATCGGTGTTGTGAATCTTCCAAATCTCCTTTCCCGTCATTGGGTCGTAAGCCGTGGCGGCGTTGGCGTCGGCGCTGAGCAGCATCGTCTTGCCGGCGGTGGCGGCGATCACCGGTGTGCTGTGTCCTTTGTGCGTGTCCCCTTGCGTCAGATTCTGGCCCGGCGCGGCGTGGTCGTTCCACCACCAGGTGCGGTCGGTTTTCCAGACCGTGTGCCCATCCCCTTTGTCCAGCGCCACCGTGTACTGCAGGTCCGCACCGTCCATCGTGAGGATCAATAGATTGGCGAAGAGCACCGGCGAGGAAGACGGCCCGCGGTAATGAGCGCAGGGCAGGTCCTGCCGCTGCCAAAGCACCTTGCGCGTGGCGGTGTCCAGACAGGCCGTGCCATAGCTGCCGAAGGAAACATAAACCCGGCCCGGCTCGATCACGGGCGAAGGCGTGGCGTAACTGTTCATCGGGTTGCCCGCCGCCGCCGAGCCGAGCGACTCCGGCGCGTCGCAATGGAACAGCTTTTCGTTGCAGAGGATTTTTCCGGTGTCCGCGTCCACACAGATAACGAAGAAATCATGCCCATCCTCGGTCGCGGTGGTCAGCCAGACCTGCCCGCCCATGACCGCGGGCGTGGACCAGCCGCGAAAAGGAATGGCGGTTTTCCACTTGACGTTTTCCGTTTCGCTCCAATGCAGCGGCAGGCCGGCCGGCCTCGTGTCGCCCGGCGCCGGGACATGCCCGTTGCTCCACGGACCCCGGAAGCCCGGCCAGTCCGCCCCGGCCGCCGGCCCGGCGGCGGCGAGGAGGGCCAGGCCCAGGCCCGCCAGGGAAACTTTCTTTTTGACAAGGCCGCCCAATCCGCGGCCCACGAAATGAGTGTCTGTCTTAAGGCACATCCCACAAACCTGACATGGCGGGCGGCGCATGTCAAAGCACAGGGCCAAACGTCACGGGGCGGCGCCGAGATGGTCGAGGAATTCATAGCGGCCACGGTGATCGTCCGGCAGGGCGGCGGAATTGGCTTTGATGTGCATCACCTGGTAGCCGCTGCCGCTGTTGTAAACCGGCCACTCAGGCAGTCCAGGCCCGTTGGGATCCCCGGTCTTGGCGAAGTTGGACCAATAGGATGCCATGAGCTCCGACACCTCACGGTCCTCCGGCCGCCATGCCAGTGGTTTGGCGTCGAGGACGCGGAAGACAAATTCGATTTCGGAGGCGTGCGGCGCGGTGGCTTCAGCGCCCGACCGCGCGCCG
>JBEKUQ010000390.1:0-3965 GCA_049514835.1 Verrucomicrobiota bacterium
CGTCAAACCCTCCGGCTGGTCCGGCCCCGACGCCGCCTCCAAATCCAGCGACACCCTTGATGTCTGGATTGATTCCGGCTCCTCCTCCCGCGCCGTCTTGATGCGACGCGAGGAATTGCGCCATGCCGCCATTGCAAATCCGCCATCCGCCATCCGCCATCCGCCATCCGCCATGGACTGGCAGGCTGACCTCTACCTGGAAGGCAGCGACCAGCATCGCGGCTGGTTCCAGTCCTCCCTGCTCCTCTCGCTGGCGGGCAATGGCGCCGCCCCGTTTAAATTAGTATTGACTCATGGGTTCCTCGTGGACGGCGACCGCGAAAAAATTTCCAAGAGCAAACAGGGCGCCTACGAAAAGCCGCAAACCGCCGAGGCCTACGTCAAGAAATACGGCGCCGACGTTCTCCGCCTCTGGGTCGCCTCGCAGGATTACCGCGCCGACATCGTGGTCAGCGAGGAACGCATCAACAAGGTCGGCGAAACCTATCGCGCCATCCGCAACGCCTTGCGCTTCCAGCTCTCCAACCTCTTCGATTTCGACCCCGCCAAACACTCCGTCCGCGACGAAAAACTCACCGGCCTCGACCGCTGGATTCTCGGCGAGTTTTCCAAACTCGAAGACGAAGTGATGGCCGCCTGCGACCAATACGAATTCCACGTTGTCTATCAAAAAGTCAGCCAGTTCATCGCCGTCCAGCTCTCCTCCATCTATCACGACGTCATCAAAGATCGTCTTTACACCGATGCCGCCAATTCGCATCGCCGCCGCTCCACCCAAACCGCCCTCCACCGCCTCGTCACCGGCCTCTGCCAGATGCTTTCCCCCGTCCTCGCCTTCACCGCCGACGAAGCCTGGGAGTTCATTCCCGCCGCCGCCGCCGCTTCCGTTCATCTTTCCCAATGGCAGCCCGGCGGCCTGGCGCTCCCCGCCGGCGAGCAGGAACTCTGGAACAACCTCTTGCAACATCGCAACGATTTGCTCCCCGATCTGGAAGCAAGGCGCCAATCCAAAACCATTGGAAAATCCCTCGAGGCCAAAGTCCGTTTATTCGCCCAAAACAAACCCTTCTCCGATTGGGCGGCGGACCCCGCCGTCCTCGAAGCCTTTCGCGAACTTTGCAATGTTTCCCAGATTGAAATCACCGCCGACCAAAACGCCGAATTGGTCGTTCGCGCCGACGGCCAAAAATGCGAGCGCTGCTGGCATTGGGAAACCGACGTCGGCTCCAACCCCGATCATCCCGCCATCTGCGCCCGTTGCGTCGAGGCTATCAAGCAGCGCGGCAGTTGATCGGGAATTCCGATCCGAAATTCCCAGGTTGTTGCTTAACCGCAAGAAGCCTGGCGCGTCAGAGCCGCTCATTTTCGCGAGGATTTTTTGCCGCGGATTGATGCGGCCCCTCACCCTGACCCTCTCCCGGCGGGAGAGGGAACAGCCATTGGCTGTCACGGGTTGGCGGTTGGTTGTCAGACCGGTGCAGTCGCGGGTTCTTCAGCGAGACGGTGGATGATTCTCCCTCTCCTGGAGGAGAGGGCCGGGGTGAGGTCGAGCCATTGCTTCGCGCCCTCTATTCCGCTGTCCAGCTCCGCTCCGGTTGCGGCTGGCCGCGCTGCGATCTCTGTGGTTAAATTCAACTGCTGTTTTTAGGATGATCGCGCAGCACCGTGACCGGCGACACCGTGACATGGCAGTCAACAAATTTATTCTTCAAGAATTGCGCCAACTCGCTTCCCAAAACAGCTCCCTCTCCGGCGATTTTGAACCCCGCCAGCCGCAGCACGCTGTTCGGCAAAAAGCCCTCGATGTCAATCTGCCCCGTTGCCTCCACCCTGCCCCACAGCCGCACCCGCGGATGCACCGCCAGATTGCGCGCGTGCGGTTGGAGCGCGCCCTCGTTGCACAGCGCCTGAAAATCCTCCCACGACAGCGCCAGGTCCTCCACCGGCGCCACTTCCGCCTCCGCCACCTCGTAAATCGCCGCGTTCAGCGTCGAGACCGACGGCCGCATCATCGGAAAGAAGATCACGTCATCTATATTTTCCTGCTCCGTGAAAATCATCGCCATCCGTTCCACCCCCGGCCCGATCCCCGTCGTCGGCGGCAGGCCATGTTCCAGCGCCTCGATGAAATCGTAGTCCATCGTGTGGAACTTCCCCGTGTCCCGCTCCTCCGCCCGGTAGGCCTTGCGGAACGTCTCCAGCAAATGCGCCGGATCGTTCTGTTCCGACCAATTGTCCCCGCACTCCATCCCCGCGATGAAAATCTCGAACCGCTCCGCATAACGCGCGTCCTCCGCCATCGGCTTGGCCAGCGGCGAAATCTCCACCGGATGCCCGAACACCAGCGTCGGCTGGATCAGCGTCGCCTCCACGGTCAATTCGAAGGCCTTCACCATCGCCTCCCCCGCGCTCGACTGGGCTTCGTGGATGCCCAGCCCCGCCAGCTTCGCGTTGGCCTCCTCCGCCGTCCGGCACTCCCGAAAATCCACGCCCGTCTTTTCCTTCACCGCCTCCGCCATGCTCACCCGCCGCCAGGGCCGGCTGAAATCTATCGTGTGCCCGCGCACCTTGAACTCCGTCCGTCCGAACGCCTTCCGTCCCACCTCGCGGAACATCTCCTCGATCAGGTTCATGTTGTATTCGTAATTCTCGTAGGCCGCCATCGTCTCCACCATGGCAAACTCCGGGTGATGGCTCCGGTCAATCCCCTCGTTGCGGAAATAACGTCCGATCGTATAAACCTTGTCGAACCCCCCCACGATCAGCCGCTTCAAATAAAGCTCGTGCGAAATCGCCAGATACATCTCGCAGCCCAGCGCGTTGACATGCGTCTTGAACGGCTTGGCCGTCCCGCCCCCGTATTGCGGCTGGATCACCGGCGTCTGGAATTCCATGAAGCCGCGCCCGTTCAAAAACGCCCGCACCTCCGCCACCATCCGGCTGATCGCGCCAAACCGCTCAAAAGAAGACGGTTCCAGAATCGTGTCCAGGTAACGCTTCCGCAGCACCTGTTCCCGGTCCTTCAAGCCGGACCATTGATCCGGCAGCGGCCGGATCGCCTTGCTCAGCAGCCGCAACGAATCCACCTGCACCGAGATTTCCCCGCGCTCCGTTTTCATCACCTCGCCCGTCGCCTCCACGATGTCTCCCAAATCCAGCAGATTCGCCTCCCCGTAGCCCAGGTTTCCCGCCGCCTTGTCCGTCGGCTTGACCCGCTGCCGCCGGCAGAACAACTGGATGCGTCCGCTTTGGTCCAGCACGTGTCCAAACGCCAGCGCCCCTTGCCGGCGCCACGACATCAGCCGTCCCGCCACCGTGACGGTCGTGCCTTGGAGCGCCTCAAATCCGTCCAGAATCGCCTTGGCGTAATGCGTTCTCCCGGCGCGCGACGGATACGGATTCAGCCCCAGCGCGCGCGCCGCCGCCGCCTTCTGCAGGCGCAGCTTCCGAATTTCCATGAGCGGATTGGTTGACACCCCTTCTATGTATCGGTTTTTCGCCCCCGGCGCAAGACACCGCTGCGGCAACGGCCAGGGCCAGCCGGAGAGTTCCAGCCGTGTCATGGCGGCCTTTGCAATGACCAATGACAAATTCTCCATGACCAATTTTCAATCACTCCGAAAACCTGGCCCGGCAGGGGCAAAGAAAAATGAACGATTGAGATTGAAACTTTGCCGCTGACGCCCTAATGTTGGTTCCCGTTAACGAGATGGGGTCGTAGCTCAGTTGGTAGAGCACCACAATGGCATTGTGGGGGTCAGGGGTTCGAATCCCCTCGGCTCCACCATTTCTTTTGGCGTTTGTAGCGGCGGTCTATGACCGCCGCATTTACAGAGGAGACGGTGGGATACACTGCAAAGGCGAAGTGCGCCCGTCCCCGGGCGCAGCAACGTGATAGAGCAGATCAGCCTTGGAAAACTTGGCTGCGCCCGCGCAGTCCGGGCGTGCTGCGCCCGAGGACGGGC
>JBEKUQ010000391.1:0-3961 GCA_049514835.1 Verrucomicrobiota bacterium
CTCATTTCCCGCGAAGTCGTCCTGCTCAAGGCCGACCTGGAAAAATTCCGCGAGCAGGTCCAAAACGTCGAATGAGCCTGCCCCCGCCAGATTCGGTCCCGCGCAATCCGGCCGCCCCGCTGTTCCTCGTCATCTCCGCCCCCTCCGGCGGCGGCAAGACCACCTTGTGCCAGCAGCTTCTGGCCAAACATCCGGAAATGACCCGCGCCATCACCTGCACCACCCGCGCCCCGCGTCCGGGCGAGCGCGACGGCGCCGATTATCATTTCCTCGATGCCGCCGCCTTCGCCCGGCGCGTGGCCGAGGGCGATTTTTTGGAACACGCCACCGTCTATGGCCATGCCTACGGCACGCCCAAAGCCGGCATCCTGGAACGCCTTCGCCAGGGCCAGGACGTCCTCCTCAACGTGGACGTGCAGGGCGCATCTACTATCTGCACCAACGCCGTCAAGGACCTCGACCTGTGGCGCGCCTTGGTCACGGTCTTTCTCACGCCCCGCTCCCTGGCCGAACTGGAAGCGCGCCTGCGCAAACGGGCCACCGACAGCGAGGCCGACTTGCAGCAGCGCCTGAGCGTGGCGCGCACCGAGATCGCCCAGTGGCAGAATTTCCAATACCTCATCATCAGCACCACCATCGCCGAGGACCTGCGCCGCATGGAATGCATCATCGAAGCCGAGCGCATGCGCCCTCCCCGCGCCCTGCCGCCCGGCTGACCACCTGGCCATTCTCGGGAGGGGCGAGCGCTGCGAGCACTCATAGTACTCGCGTCCCTTCATTTCAAATCCGGCTCTGCCGTCAGCGGCTTCAGAATCTCGCCCAGCAAGTCCGGCTTGGCGCTGTCGCGCACCAGCAGCGGATACTTCTCGCCCTCGTGATAATTCACCGGGCAGGTCTTGAAATACTCCTCGTTCTCCACCAGCAGTTCCACCGGCGCGCTGTTCGTCGCCGCCGCCTTCACCGCCGCGCGCAATATCTCCGGCGTCTAATGCCGCCCGTTGACCGCCAGCAGCTTCATCGCCGTGCCCACGCCGGCCTGGTCGGCGGGCGAACCGGAAATGACATCGGTGATGTAACCTTCTTCCTTCACGGTAAAGCCCAGCGAATAGCTCATGTCCGTGAACTTGTTTTCGCTTTCCCGCGCCTTGAGCATGGGCGACACCGTGTTGGTGTAGGCCAGCCGCCAGCCCGATCCTTCGATCCCGCCCAGCGGCGCGCGCGGCGCGATCTCATAAACGCGGGTGCGGAAGAATTCGCGCCAATCATTCGGCGCCACCTCGTTCAGCGCCGCCACCACGTTGTCCTCCGTGTAAGGCACCACCCGCGGCGGGCCGCTTACCCCGCCGCAGAATTTCTTGCAAAAATCGTCCAGCGATTTCGCCCCGCCGGTTTTCTGCCGGATCAACACGTCCGCCTCCAGCCAGATCAAATCGCCCTCGTCGTAAAAATCCACGCTCCGCCGCGACGACTCCTGCTCCTCCCGCGCCTCGTAGAGCAACTGCGCCGCAATGGTGGTGTCGGCCAGCGGACGCCATTGCCGGCCCGGCGTGTGGTCCAGGTGGGCGGCTTCCAGCGCCAGGTAGTCCTGGAAACTCCCGTTCGTCCACAGTCCGCTCCGGGCTGTCAAGATAATCCCCAGATAATCGGTCAGCCCTTCATAGACCCAGAGCAGCTCGTCTTTCACGGGCTTTTGAAAATCGGGGGTGGCCAGGCCGGCGGGCCGGCGGTATTTTCCGTTCCAGGAATGCACCATCTCGTGGCAGAGCAGGTAGGCGGCGGTGTTGCGGTAATCCTCATCTGTCAAATACTTCTCCCCCTCCCGGTCGTCGCTGGATTGATGATGCTCCAGACCGAAATGGGCCACGTGGTCGCTCAGGGTGAGGAGAAAATGGTAGCTGTCATAGTGCCGCGCGCCAAAGAGCGCCCCGGTCTCCCCCACCAGATGGGCGAAATGCCGCGTGTCCTCCGGCTTGATCTCCAGCGCCGCCGCGCTGTCCGCCACCAGGTTGAGCGTGTGGTCCGGCTGCGCCCCAGGAGTCAAATCAATCGTGCGCAACCACGTCCCCATGATGACGGGCGAGTCCACCAGCGTTTCCAGCGACACGGTGGCGAAGGAAACGGCCGGGGGCGAGCCGCCCGCCGGCGGCAGCGCCGTGGCGAACTTCCACCCCGCCGGCATCCGCAGCGAGGCGCTATATTTGACATCGCTCACCCTGGCTCCCGCCGGATAGAGCAGCACCTGGTTCCAGCTCAAGACCAGCAAATGCGCGGTGGCCGAGGCGCCCGACGAAAAGCCGCTGCTGCCGGGCCGCAGGAGAAAATCCAGCGCCACGTCCAGCCGGTCCGTCCCCGCCGGGGCCTCCACGTGGAAGGCGAACATGTCATCATCATCCCGCCGCCAGGAGACCGGTTTGCCCAGCGCGGTCATTTTCAACCCGCTCAGGTCGGTGATGGGGCCATCCGGCTCGTGCTCGCCCGGAATCCATTTCGGGTAAAAGAGCGTGAGCGGGCCGGGCTGAACGGGAAACTGCAAATGCGCGTGCAGTATTTTCCGCGTCGCATCGGTGGCGTCCACCTCCAGTTTAACGGGGGTTTCCTGGGCGCAGGCCGCCGCCGCCAGTCCGCAGGCGAACAGAACGAGGCCGCGTCCCGTGATGTCAATAATAGTTTTCAACCGCATAATCTTTGGCTCCGCAATCCGCAATCCTTCCTGCCCTCGCCCGCGGGAGCGGGAGAGGGTGGCGAAGCCGGGCTTGTCGCGCCGTAGCGAGGCGAAGGCGGATGAGGGCGCGCAGGCTCGCGTTCCAAAATCCCCAATCCCCAATCCGCAACTTGCCCCGCCGAAGCCAGGCGAAGGCGGGTCCGCCATTCCCTTACCCCTGCCCCAGCTTCTTCGACTTCTCCACTCCGGCGCGCACGGCGCTGATCACCGTGCCGCGAAACTTGCCCTTCTCCAGCTCATGAATGCCTTCGATGGTCGTGCCCGCCGGGCTGGCCACCATGTCCTTCAACTGGGCGGAGTGCAGGCCCGTTTCCAAAACCATCTTGGCCGCCCCCAACACCGTTTGCGCCGCCAGTTTCGTGGCAATCGCGCGCGGCAGGCCCGTGGCCACTCCCCCGTCACTCAGCGCCTCGATGAACATATACACATACGCCGGTCCGCTCCCGCTCAAACCGGTCACCGCGTCCAGCAGGTATTCCTTGATGGGAAAGGCCACGCCGACCGAGGAAAAAAGTTTCTCCGCCAGCTCGGCGTCCGCCGGCAAGGCCGATTTGCCGGCCGCAAACGCGCTCACCGCCGCGTTGACGACCACGCTGGAATTGGGCATCACCCGGATGAGACGCGCCCCCGTCTGCAATTCAGTCTCCAGCCGCGCAATCGGCACCCCCGCCGCAATGGAGATGAGCAGATGATTCTCCGTGAAATGCCCCCGGATCTCGGCCAGCACCCCGTCCACCTGGTCCGGCTTGACCGCCAGGATCACCACCTCCGCCGTTTTCACGACGGTCACATTGGAGGCGGTCGTTTTTGCGCCCACCGTTTTGGCGAACGAGGCCCGGGCGGCTTCCAGCGGATCGCTGGCAATCACATCCTTGGCCGCGACCAGTCCGGACTGAACAAAACTCTTGGCCAGCGCGGTGGCCATGGTGCCGGCGCCGAGGAATCCAACGCTCATTTTCTTGTCCATACTACCTTTCTAACAGGCGCAACCCGCCCTGTCACTCCTAAATTGTTCGAGGCGCTGGCGTTCGAGGCGGAGGCGCTCGGCGAGGTGCTCGCCGCGGCGCAGTCCGGCCACATCGTGACAGAGGGCGCGGAGGCCGCCATTGGGTTTGTTTTCCTCTGCGATCTCTGCGACTCTGCGCGAGCCATGAAGCCAAACGAAATCACCGCGCAAATCGTTGAGGCCGCCTGCCCAATTCATCCGCAGCTTGGGCCGGGTTTGTTGGAAACGGCGCC
>JBEKUQ010000392.1:0-3947 GCA_049514835.1 Verrucomicrobiota bacterium
ACCATGGGCGGCGGTAATCTTAGCGGAACCGGCCAGAATCGAACTATTTGCATCTCCGACAGCCAGAGTCTCCAGGGATTGAGTCAGGATTCCTTCACTTCGTCCGATCCGGGTGACGACGTGCTGCACTTGAACGACCCGAACCCGGTGAAGATCAAGATCAGCGGCTCGGTTTCAGATTTTACCCTGTACTCTCCGAAAGCGGTGGAGATGTATGTCACGGGCAACATCACAGACTCCAGCGCTTTTATTCAGAATCTCCGTCCGACCGACACCACCATCATCTCGGCAGGGGGAGAAATTCTCGATCATAGCGATTATGTTTTCCTCACTCTGCCCTCAGGAGAGACGCCTAACTTCGCTGCTTTGGACCAGGTTGCAGAACCCTCCATCCCCGGTCCGGCTCTCACGACTCTTCCCAATCCTAATCTAAATCCCACGCTTTACGACCAGCAACTCCGGTTCTCTTACGATCCCGCTTCTGGAGGCTTGAAATACGCGGGGAAGATGTCACTGGCAGTGGAGCAGGCATTGGAGAGCATCCATTTTCTGGATAATTCGACGTTGGAAACAATCTACGCCCAAAGCCAGCTCGAGGCCGGCTCGTCCATACCAGGCTATAATGTCTCCGGGCCGGGAACCTTCCGGATAAACGCGGCGTCCATGGATTTAGGAAACGGTGGAGGAGTGGCCTCGCTGGGAATTGCGGACAACCCGGCGCTGGCACCCTATACGGCTCGCGGCGCGGATCTCGACATCTCCGTGAGTGGGAACCTCAGCATGCTGGCCTCGACGATCCAGTCTCAGTACGGAGGCGACATAAATATCACTTGCGGGGGCACAATTGACGTCGGATCGGTGCTGGTCCCGTCCACCGCCGCCCGCACCCCGGGTATCATCAGCCTGTGGAGCGGGAATATCAGCGTGATCGCAGACGGGGATATCAATGTGGATGGCTCGCGCATCGCTGCGTATGATGGTGGCAATATTTTCGTGGAGTCGCTGGATGGAAGTGTCAATGCGGGCACCGGCGGCAACGGGGAGGTGCTCGTCCATAAACCCTATTTGGATGCAAGTGGACACGTAGAACTGCTGAACGAAGTCATTCCAGGCAGCGGCATATTGGCCACCAGTTTTCCTCAACTGGTTTACGACCAGACATCGTCGCAAGTTGGAAATATCACGGTAGAGACGCCCAAAGGTGACATTGTGGCAAGCCAGGGGGGCATATCGCAACTGGCGCTGGGGCCGGTCGCGCATAACGACGCCACCATCACCTTGGCTGCCGGCACCAAAAACGCCGATGGGTCAGCCGCATACGTGGGCAATGTGGACGCTTCGGGGTCCGGGGTTGTCGGGGGCCAGGTGAATATCACGGCCACCGGGAATATCAGTGGTTTGGTGGTGGCGAGCGTGGAGGCGAACGTGAGCGCCCTGAACAATGTCAGCGCGACGGTTTTGTCGCAAGGCGGAGCCACCGTGAGCGCCGGTGGAACGGCCAGCGGGACGGTGATGGCTACGGGGAGCGTGAGTGTGAGCGGGGGAACGGCGGATGTCATGGCTGCGTTCGGCGGCGGTGGTGTCACTACCTCCGGGATGGTGTCGGGACCGGCGGGTCCCGCCGCCCCAGTCGGCAGCAATTCCGGCTCCACAGCGGCGACGACGCAGCAAGTCACCACCTCAACTCTGTCTAATCCGGACCTGGCGGCCAATGATAACAACAGTGCGGATGACAATGACCCTCTGAAGAGAAGGAGGAAATCGCAATTGATGGAGTACGTGGGCCGGGTGACCGTGCTGCTGCCGCAGTAATTAGCCCGGCATCACGATCAGAATTTCCAGGTCGCGTCCAGTTGGATGAGTTGGAACTTGTTGACCGGGTTGGGGAGGGGCAAATCGGCGTTGTAGCCGCCCGTGCCCAGTTGGTGGTCAATGCGCTCGGCCCAGCCGTAACGGACGGTGCCGATGATGGCGTCGGTGAAGCTGTAGGCGAAGGCGGCATAAAATCCCTGCAAATTGCCGCGGCCTTCAAAGAAGTCCGAATCCAGCAGGTTGGGATCCAGGGCGTATTGTTCGACATGCTGCCAATAGGCCCGGGCCTCCCACGTGCCCTTTTTGGGCATGGAGCCATAGACCAGGTCCAGATTGTTCCCAACGGCCAGGCCGAATTGCATGGCCTGGTCCTGGTTCAATTGCACACCCCCGGGGAAAGCCGTCCCCAAGCTAATCGCCTGGCCCGCGTTGTAGGCCGCGCGGGCGCGGTTATCTCCATCCAAATTGATGCTGAAATCGCCGAAGGCCCTGGCTTTGAGTGACCCAATTTTGAAGTTCACCTCCATGGGCAATTCGATGATGGACAGATTATTGATGCCAGTTTGGTTGTAGCTGACGGTGCTGCCGAAGCCTCCGGGGAGGGTGCCGGAGGTAGTCCCGCCAGCAAACACGGGGTCGAAGGTGAATCCATGAATGCCTTGACCCACGAACGGCCCATAGTATCCAGCGCTGGCATTGCCATGCCCCACATAACTATAGAAGACAGGCGCAACTTTGACCGACAGATTGGTATCCACGTGATAAACCGCCCCCAACTGCCAGGCCAGCAGGTAGGCGTTATTGTCGGAGAAGGTCCCCAAATTAAGCCCCGCGGCCGAGCCTCCTTGCACCGCAAACGCATTGGCGGGGGTCGTGTCCTGGTACACATATTGTCCCAGCGTCGCGAAATAATCCACCGGGCCGCGCGTGTATTTAAGCTTCTCCACCGCCCCTTCCGGAGTGTAGTCCGAATCCCAAACCATCGGTGTGGTGTAGAGCGGCTGCGGCACCCGGCCGATGGAAACATCCAGCCACGAAGTCGGGCGCCATCCCAGATACGCCTGCCCGATATAGAGGGTGTAGCTGCTTTTGCTGAATGGACCATTAAAGGGAGATGTGCCGACGCTCCCAAAAGTGTTCCACGTTGACCGCTCGTTCTGCCCGGTCTCCAATCTCAAACCGTAATAGAGGTCATTGGTCAAATCGCCGCGCACGCCGATGCGCAAGGCGTAGCGCCACCGGTCCGCGGCATCGTAACCGCCCGCGTACGCTCCGGCTTCGGGCCCGAGCTGGGCGGAGCGGTATTCGTAGCGCATCCGCAGGTCGCCGAACACCTCCACGCTCTTGATCGTCGAGCTCAATTTGAACTTGGAACCCTCCGGCTTGTTGGTCACGGACTCACTTTTGAGTTCCTCCGCCTCCTTCTGCGTCAGAATGCCCTTGGCCACCAACTTGTCCAGGAGGGCGTCCGAGGAAACCTGGGCCGCCGCGGTAGCGGCCAGCGCCAGGGACGCCGCCGTCGCGGCCATAATTCCCGCTAATTTATATTTTAGATTCATTAAATTAGTTGGTTCGAAAGTGCTTCCGGTTTCTATTTTCCGCAAGACCTTTGATACAGTCTCTTTGCGTCAGATCAAAGGAAATTGTGTGACAATTGTGTAACAAACCGTTTGTGCCTCGAAGCTCTTCCAACGTCCGGGTTGTGCGCAGCCCCTGCCAAATTACCCCAAAAGAGCAGTTCCAAACCTCTGCGGCTGAAGCGTGACGTTTATGTAACATTCTCGCTTTTGGGGCGTAATGCCTTGACTCAAGGGGTGGAGATTGAGGAAAGTCCAACCCTGTTAAATTGTATGAAGATCGTCGGCACCCGTGGATTTCTCTTCCTGTCCCTTGCTGAGCGTCGCCGGGCCTGGCTGCTGCTGGCGGTCGCGCTTGCCGCCTGCGGTGTGGCCATCCCAACGGCGTCTGTCGCCGGGCCGACGGTGCTCCACTCTTTCGCTGCTCCTGGTTCTACAGCCCCCGTTGCGACAAACAGCGACGGGCTGGCCCCGGCCAGCAGGCTGGTTCTGGGCAGTGACGGAAACCTGTATGGAACCACCCGGCATGGCGGCGCCAACGGTGCAGGTTCCATCTTC
>JBEKUQ010000393.1:0-4646 GCA_049514835.1 Verrucomicrobiota bacterium
CCGCGCGGCGTCAGTTTTAGATTGTCGGCGGGCTTGATCCATCCCAGGTCGGCGGCCTGGCCGATGGCCAGCACAACGGTGTCGCAGTCCATCGTTTCCTCGCTGCCTTCGATGAACTGGGGGTTGAAGCGGCGGTTCTCGTCGAAGACGCGGCTGGCCTGGATGAGTTCGATGCCGGTGACTTTGCCGTCGCGAGCGAGAATCCGTTTGGGGCCGAAGCGGGTGTGGAGTTGGATGCCTTCTTGTTCGGCTTCCTCGATTTCCTCCCGTGCCGCCGGGATTTCCTGGAGGCTTTCCAGGCAAAACATGTGGACCTCCGGCACGCCGCTGCGGATGGCTTCGCGCGCCACATCCAACGCCAGACGGACTTCATCCGGCGCTTCCTGGTCCTTGGCGGTCAATTCCTCCAAGGCGGCGGCGGCCTGATGCAAGGCGACGCGCAATTCGGCTTCGCTCATGCTGGCGAACTTCTCCGCCTGGCGTACGACGGAGCGGGCGACGTCGAAGGCCACATTGCCGCCGCCAATGACCACGACTTTGCGGCCAAGGGAAACGCGGAATCCCAGGTTGACGTTGAGCAGGAATTCGATGGCGCGAAGCACGCCGTCGTTCTGCACGCCTTCGATGGAAAGCTCGCGGCTTTTGTGGGCCCCGATGCCCAGGAAGAAGGCTTGGAAGCCTTGTTCTTTGAGATCGGCCAGGAGGACCAGCCGGGACTTGAGCCGGATTTCCACCCCGAGCGATTCGATGGCGGCGATCTCGGCGCGGATGATGTCCCGGGGCAAGCGGTATTCGGGCACGCCGAGCACCAGCATGCCCCCGGCGATGTTGTGCGCCTCAAAGACGGTGGGGGCAAAACCCATCAAGGCCAGTTCATGCGCGCAGGACAAGCCGGCCGGGCCGGCCCCGATGACCGCGACCTTGCGTCCGCCGCCGGGCCGTTCGCGGCGCGGATCGCGCAGGTGGGGATAGACGCGGCCCAGATCAAAGTTGTCGGACTCAACGCCGAATTTTTCACAGACGAAACGTTTCAAGGCGCGAATGGAAACGGCGGCGTCCAGCGCGCCGCGACGGCATTTGGCCTCGCAGGGCGCGGCGCAAACCCGTCCGCAGATGGAGGCGAAGGGGTTGGGGGTGCGGGCGATGACGTAGGCGTCTTCATAACGGCCCTCGGCAATCGCCTGCACGTAGCCGCCGGAGTCGGTGCGCACCGGGCAGCCCTCGCGGCAGAGCACCTGCCGGGAGAAATAATTCACGTCCGGCAGTTCGACTGAGTAGGTGGCGGGCATTTTCAGCCGTGGCGTTGGCGGGGAATTATTTGGCATCGTACTTGTCGTGGAGTTCCTTGATCTTGGTCTCGGCGTCCTTTTTCTCGTCGGGCGTGGCCTTGGCGAGTTTTTCATCGAGCATCGTTTTTTTGCGCACGCTGGAGTCGTAGGCCAAGAACTCGTAAATCTTCTTGCCGTCGGCCGTGCTGATGTTGGAACCGGGCTTGTACATCATTCGTTTGATGTAGCGCGACCATTCGTCGGGCGTGGCGTAGTCCGAGTTGATGGGGCGGCTTAACTTGTGGCACTGCGAGCATTTCTGGCTGAACAACTGGTAGTTGGACTTGATGACCTCCGGGTATTTGGAAACATCAACCGTGGCCGGGCCTTTTTCGAAGCGTTCGACGCGCGCCTTGGTTTCCGCATCCATTTCCTGCGCGGTGGCGCGCCACAGGCCCGGGCCGGTGAGGCCGAGCAGAACCGCCCCGGCGAGGGTGGCGGCAAGTTTTGTTGTCATATTCATAGGGGTTGTTTTTTTCATTTAAAATCCGTAGGAGAGCTGGAGGACAAAGGAGTTGGGAGCACCAGGCCCGTTGAAAGGCTGGAGGGTGGGGCCGCGGCTGTGCCACCATTCGTAGTCGGCCTCGAAAAGCAAGGTGTTGGAGAAATAATAGATGAGGCCCGCGGTGTAGCGGTCTGTTTTCGTAACCCCCGCTCCGCCGCCGAAAAGGCCGTCGTCATTCTCACGATCATAGCGGCTGACCAACTCGAAATTATTGATGTAAGGCAATTCCAGCTTCAGGCCGGCCAGTTTGTAGCTGGCTTGAACATACCAGCCTTTGGGGTCAATTTTGCCGATGTCGTCCGTTTCCACCCAGGTGTTGATGTATTGACCCTTGACTTCGACGTTGGGGCCCAGGTGCAAGGCGGCATCCACCACCCCAGCCGACCACTGGCGGTTGCCGGAATCGCTCCATTCGCCGGTCTGGCCTGATAGGCCGAGTTCGAAATCATGGTGAGGCTTCCACGGGTAAAACCAGCCGAGGCGGCCTCCGCCGCTGGGGTTGGGATGCCAATTGGGGGAACTGCCGACATTGCCCCCCAGATCCAGCGCGCCGGCGTTGGCGATGGAATTGCTCGCGCCGGAGGACGGTCCGTTGACCGCGTAAGCGGCATAAGTGACCATCTGGCCGGACTGTCCAACCGGGATGGCGCCGCGCAACTGCGCGCCCACGCCGCTGCTGGGTATGAGATCATCACACACCAACGGGTTGTCGGGGATCTTGTTGAGCCAGCCGGCGTTGCGTTCGTTATAGGTGCCCAGAGGCAACAACATTTCCCCCGCCTGAAGAGTCATGTAGTCGTTCAAAAGATAATCCAAGGTGGCGAAACTCAGGTTCAAGGAGGTGGAACTGCCCGGAGCCCGGTTGCCGTTCACGTCGGTGTTGTTATTGAGCATGGTGTCGAATCCCGCTTCGAAGAGGACGTCATCGCTGGCTCGAAACAGGAAAACCGGCGCAAAATCGGCCAGTTGAAATGCACTGTGCTGCCCCGCGGTTTTGCCAAATTGAATCTCGGCATCGCCCACGATGGCGAAGTTGTGCATCGGCCCCTGGGACACGCCGGCGGCGGGATAGGCCGCTTGCGCCTTGGCCACATTGTCGGCGGTCAGTTGCGCGTTGGTGACGGCGGTTTTGGTTTCGCCCAATTGCTTCTGCAATTGCTGGATGACTTGTTGGTCTTGCTCGTGCGTTTTCTGGTCCTGCTCGTGCGTCTGTTCGAGCTTCTGGAGCCGGCCGCCCATTTGCTCGACCATTTTCTTCAAGGCCTCGAAGTCGTTGGTGCTGACTTGTGCCCAGGCGGGCCGGGGAAAGGCGATCCCCATCGCGCAGGCGGCGGTCAAGGCTCCATAGATCAGGGAAGGGATTTTCATGGGTGGGTCCTCGGTTGTTTAGTTTCCGCTGTCTTCCTGGAGATACTTGAGGATTTCCGTGGCCTGGGCCGCGGGAAGGTTCGCCCGGACGCGCATGTGCGTCATAACTGTCTTCCACTGGGCCGAAGTGAATTCGGTGGGGTACCGTTCGGCGTGGCAACGATTGCAGTTAATGGAATACAACTCAGCGCCGGTGAGTTTTTTTGGCGCCGGCTTCTCTGTGGCCTCCGTTTTTACGCCGCTGGCAGTGGGATTGGCGGATTGCGGACCGGCGCAGGCGACCAACAGGCCGGACACTGCGCAGAAGGCCGCCGCCACAGCGGCGAGACAGAGCCAGGCCCGTGGCCGCAACTTCACTGGATGGAAACACTTCATGGTCGTCCTCGTGTTAAGGTTGTTCATCGCCAGGCGGTATTTGATGGCGCCCTATCAGGCATGGTGAAATGATTAAACTGGCGGAGAAAAGACCGCTACTGGCGGGTTGGCTTTTGCTTATGGGCGATTGCGCTGCGGAGGAGTGGGCGGCGACCTGAGCGCGGCATGACCCACGCGATCAAAGAGACAACGGCGAACGCAACGTCTGGCGGTATTCCGTTGGCGGCATGCCGACAATGCGCTTGAAGACGCTGTTGAACTGGGGAATGGAGCCGAAGCCGGCCGCGTAAACGACTTCGGAAATCCGCAGCGAGGAATCCACCAGGAGCGTCTTGGCCTTTTCCACGCGCACGCGCGAGACGTATTCGGTCAGGGTCATGCCGGTGGCCTTTTTGAAAAGCTTGCAGAAATAAAACCGGCTGACATTGACATGCCGGGCCACTTGCGCGAGCAGGATGGGCTCCTCGACGTGGGTTTGGACAAACTGCTTGGCGCTGACCACGGCCACCGGCTCCTGAGCGGCGCTGGCCAAAACCTGGCGGCTGGCGTAATCGGTCAGGTATTGCGCGAAGACGGTCAGGAGTTGAATGATCGCCTCAAAACGTTCCACATCCACCACCGGTGTGGCGAAATAGGCCCGGCGCGCCTTTTTCTCCCACTCGGCGTTTTGCCCGAGCATGGCGGCCACCATTTTGAAATCGCGCTCCGTCGGCTCGCGGCGGAACACCTGGCCGCTCAACAGGGTGGCGACGTGCCGGCCGCCGATGACCACCGGCACGGCGACATCGGTGAGGCCGCAAAAACAATTGATTTGTTGCGCCGTTAATTTCTTCCCGGCCAGGCGCTGGACGCGAATCTGCGTTTCCAGGCACGCATCGCATCCCGACGGCGTGCCCGCCGCCAACCGGCAAAAGGCGTTCTCCTCTCTGCCGAGATGGAGCCGCTGCCTGGGTTGGCCCGGAGGAACGACTTTGAGCGACGCCCCGGTGGCTTTGCGGAACGCCGCCTCGTAAAACTCAATCACGGGCAGGCGCGCCAGGTTTTCAAATTCCAACTGCTTCACCCCGTCA
>JBEKUQ010000394.1:0-3943 GCA_049514835.1 Verrucomicrobiota bacterium
CCCCATGAACCCTCACCTCACCCTGACCCTCTCCCCTCCCATCGGATGGGAGCGGAGAGGGAACAGCCGGCGGACGCGATTGGTTCCACGGAAGTTTGCCGAGCAGCGACAGGTTCAGGGGAGCAATGCGCAAGTTGCCTTCGGGGGAAATCTCTGCCCGCCGCCGGGCATTGGCTGTGGAAGCAACGTCGCGCCAACGTCGTGCGGCGGGCAGTCCCGGCTTGCCGGGAGCCCTGCCTGGTTGGGTTCCGTTGGAATCATCGCGCGGTATGCCCGTTTTTCCGATTATCACGATGTGGTGGGCGCGCGGCTGAAGGCGCTGGCGGAAAGGGTCAATGAGCTGGGGGGCGCCAGGACGCGGTCGTTGTGGTATGTGGACACGGGGCCGTTGTTGGAGCGGGATTTGGCGCAGCGGGCCGGGCTGGGATTCATCGGCAAACACACCAACTTGATCAGCCGCAAGCTGGGCAACTGGTTTTTTCTGGCGGAGATCCTCACCACGCTGGAATTGGAGCCGGACGCGCCGGAGAAAAATCATTGCGGCTCCTGTCGGCGCTGCCTGGAGGCCTGCCCGACCGGGGCCATCCTTGCGCCGTTTCAACTGGACGCGCGGCGCTGCATTTCCTACCTGACCATTGAATTGAAAGGAGCGATCCCGGTGGAATGGCGCGCGGCGATGGGGAACCGGATTTACGGGTGCGACGATTGTCTGGCGGTTTGCCCGTGGAATCGTTTTGCGCGGGCGGGAGCGATGATGGGCGGGCATCGGCGCGCGGAACTGGCGGGGCCGGAATTGGCGGAGTTGTTGACGCTGGACGAGGCGGCGTTTCAGGGGCGATTCGCCGGAACGCCCCTGTTGCGGGCGAAGCGGCGCGGGTTTCTGCGCAACGTTTGCGTGGCGCTGGGAAACGTGGGCGGGGAAGAAGCGTTGCCGGCTTTGCAACGGGCCGCGGCGGACGAGGAACCGTTGATTGCGGAACATGCTTTGTGGGCGATCGGCCGGATCAAAGCGAGGAGGGCGGAGGGAGGGTGAAGCATGGAAAAGAAGGTCCCTGTTGCCCTTGTCGCCGTCATTTGATATTCCTCTGCTGTGTCCTTGATCCAGCTCGAGAATCTCACGCGGCACTATGGCGCCAGGCGCGGCATCGAGCGGATTTCCCTCTCCGTGGCGGAGGGGGTGTTGTTCGGATTCCTCGGACCCAATGGCGCGGGCAAAACCACCACGATTCGCGTCCTGCTCGGTTTCCTGCGGCCCGGCGGCGGCGCGGCGAGGATTTTCGGACTGGACTGCTGGCGCGAGAGCAAAGCGATCAAGCGCGACGTGGGCTATCTTCCGGGCGACCTGCACCTGCCTTCGTGGATGAACGGTGTGGCCGCCGTCTCCATTTTCGGCGCGGTGCGCGGCTGCGACCTGACGCAAGCAAGCCGGCAATTGGCCGAGAGGTTTGGCCTGGACCTGCGCGTCAAAGTCCGCGACATGTCACGCGGGATGCGGCAAAAACTGGGACTCATCCTGGCGTTGGCCCACTCGCCGCGCTTGCTCGTGCTCGACGAGCCGACCAATTCCCTGGACCCGCTCATGCAACAAAGCCTTCATGAGCACCTGCGTCACTTGGCCGCCGCGGGGCATACGGTCTTCTTCTCCAGCCACTCGCTGGGCGAGGTGGAACAGTTGTGTGAGCGCGTCGCCATCGTGCGCGACGGAGAGTTGGTGGCCGATGAATCGTTTGCCGCCTTGCGCCAGCGGGCCGGGTTCGAGGTCACCATCCGTTGGGCGGAGCCGTCTCACGCCCTTGGGCTGGTCCCTCCTCAATTCCTGAAACTGACCCGGCGGGACGGCGCGGTTTGGGAGGGGACGCTCGAAGGTCCCGCGCACTGGTTGGTGGATTATCTTGCCGGGAAAGCGGTCCTGGAGTTGACCATCGGACGCCCGGACCTGGAGAGCCTTTTCCGGCGGTTTTACCAGCGGGAGAAGGGCGGGGCGCGATGAACTCCGGGCTGCTCATGCGGGCTTTGCGGGAGTCGTGGCCGACGACACTGGTGATCGGCCTGGTGCTGATGGGGGTGGAGAGCCTGCTGGCCTTCGTGCTGCCAAAGTTCGGCGCGCAACTGGCGCAGCAATGGCTGCAGATAGATTTTGCCCGGAGTATCATGCAGGCCATGTTGGGCACGGAAATGGCCGGGCGCATCGGTCCGCAAATCTTCCAAGCCGTCGCCTGGGTTCACCCGGTGGTGCTCGCGCTGGTGTGGGCGCACGCCACCATCTTCTGCACGCGCGTTCCGGCGGGCGAGGTGGACCGCGGCACAGTTGATGTGTGGCTCAGTCTGCCGGTCTCGCGCTGGGAGGTGTTTCTCTCCGAAACAACCGTGTGGTTGTCCTCCGGCGCCGTGGTGCTCCTGGCGGGATGGGCGGGGAACCTGCTCGGCAGCCTGGCCTTGCCGGAGGCTCAACGGCCCGAAGCGGGGCGCCTGCTCATCGTCTTGTGCAACCTTTTTTGTCTCTACATCGCGGTGGGCGGATTTGCATGGCTGGTTTCCTCGTTGAGCGAGCGGCGTGGCCGGGCGATGACCTCTGTCTTCCTGGTCCTCTTGGCCCTCTTTTTGCTCTACTACCTTGCGCCATTTTGGCCACCGCTGGAAAGAGTGGTTTTTCTCAGTCCGCTGCACTACCACCGGCCCGTCAACCTCCTGGCCGGCGGAGCCTGGCCGTGGCGCGATATGGCCATTCTCCTGGGCGCCGGCGGCGCGATGTGGCTGGCGGCGGGTCTGGTCTTCGCCAAGAGAGACCTCTGCACGGTGTAGCGTGATCCTCCCCCGGCCTGCCGCCCAAATACCGGGCGCGCGGCATCCGACGCCCAGCCCAGCCTCTGCTCCTCAAAAATGTGCCTTCCGTCTTGTTCATTCTGCATTTTTCATTCTGCATTCTGCATTTCCCGCAGAATTCCAGCTTGCCACGACGGGGCGAGATCGCCTACGTTGCAGGGATACGGGGCGCGGTTAGCTCAGTGGTAGAGCATCTCCTTGACACGGAGGGGGTCAGAGGTTCAAATCCTCTATCGCGCACCATTTGGTACTCTTCCAGTTTTTGTCTAAATTATGAAAACGAACAAGCTGCCCCCGATCCATCCGGGCGAAATTCTCCGCGAAGAATTTATGAAGCCGCGCGGCCTTTCGCAAAACGCGCTGGCGCGGGCCTTGAGCGTGCCGCCGCGCCGGATCAATGAAATCGTTTTAAGAAAGCGCGGCATCACGGCGGACACGGCGTTGCGCCTGGCCCGCTTCTTTGGCACGAGCGCGGAAATGTGGACCGGCTTGCAGGCTGATTACGATTTGCGCCTGGTGCGTTATGAGAAGGCGCGAACCATTGAGCGCGAAGTCGAACCCCTGACGGCATTGCAACCGGTGATAGCGTGAAACTGGCAGTGACACGAGATTACAGAGAAACCATCATTGCGCGGCTCAAACGCGACCGCAGATTTGCCCGGCTATTCTACGCGGGCGCGGTTGAAATGCTGTTGGAAGGCGACGCCGCCGGCGCGCTCTCCCGACTACGCGATCTGGTTCACGCCCAAATCACCTTCAAGGAACTGGCGCGGCAAACCGGCTTGGGCGAAAAGTCCCTTCACCGGATGCTCCATCGCAAGGGCAACCCCACGGCGCGGAACCTCGGCGTGATCGTCAAGAGCATCGCGGAAGACCTGGGCATCAAACCCCGCGTTGCAGTGGCCGCGTGCGGTTGAGAATCGGCGATGATTTACCAACATTACAAGGGACCGGTCACGCGGGCGGGAAACGGAAAAGTAGTTGCCGTCAAGCCGGCCAAAGATGGGGAAAACGTCATCGCCTTGCCAACGTCGAGAGGCGCGAGAGCGCAATGACAGGCACATTTGAGTTGCTGCGGCGGAGGGAAAATGCTGTAATCAGCTGACTCACCCAAGGCAAG
>JBEKUQ010000395.1:0-3934 GCA_049514835.1 Verrucomicrobiota bacterium
CGGCGGCGCCATTTCCAAGGAATTTGCCCCCATCGCCGCCAAGGCCGGCTGCGTCGTCATTGATAATTCCAGCGCCTTCCGCATGGACGACGCCGTGCCGCTGGTCATTCCCGAAATCAACGCCGCCGATTTGCAACATCACCGCGGCATCATCGCCAATCCCAATTGCACCACCGCCATTACCCTGATGGCCCTTTACCCCTTGCATCAGGCCTTCCGCGTCACCCGCATCTTTGCCTCCACTTACCAGGCCGTTTCCGGCACGGGAGCCAAAGCCATCCAGGAATTGAAGCGCCAGGTCGGGCAGGTCGTCGCCGGCCAGCCCGTCACCCGCGAGGTTTATCCCCATCAAATCGCTTTCAACGTCCTGCCCCAGGTGGACGTCTTTTTGCCCAGCGGTTACACCAAGGAAGAGGCCAAGATGGAAAACGAAGGCCGCAAAATCATGCACCTTCCCGCCTTTCGCGCCAGCGTCACCTGCGTGCGCGTGCCGGTCTACCGCGCCCATTCCATCGCCGTCAGCGCCGAATTTGAAAAACCGGTCACGCTGGCGGCGGCCCGCGCCGCGCTGCAAAAGGCCCCCGGCCTGGACGTGGTGGATGATCCGGCCAAACAGGAATATCCGCTGCCGCTGCGCGCCACTGGGAAATACAATTGCCAGGTGGGCCGGCTGCGGCTGGACTGTGCGCTTGACAACGGCCTTTGTTTTTGGGTGGCCGGCGATCAGCTCCTCAAGGGCGCCGCCCTCAACGCCGTCCAAATCGCCGAGGAACTGCTCAAATAATCCGCCTCACCCCCAATCCTCGTCTAACGCGGCGCACTTCATTGCGCGGGGAGCACATGCGCCCTCGCATGTCGCGGTCGGCGCCCTCGCCGGCCGCCCCTCTTCTTTCCAATATAATCTGTATGGGTCATCGCCCGGCGGTGATGGCGGGTAAAGGAGCCGTGCAAAAACAAGTTCCGATCATCAGGCGCAATTCAAACAGGGTCGAAATGGCGCCCGGGAGGCGCAACTTTGAAGGCAATTGAAAATTGAAAATTGATAATTTGTCATCGGCAATTGGAGGAGGAGTTTTCAATTGCTAATGACAGATTTTCAATGACCAATTCTCAATTTTTGGCAATGGCCTTGTTCCAAAGGTTGCCGGTGAATCGGAAGCTATTCTTGCACGGTCCCTGGGCGAGGATTTGGCCTCACGGCGCCACCTTGACAAACGCGCTCGACACCGGGATGTGCGCCGCGTTGGCCGCTTGCACCACCTTCACCACCTGGCCCCACGCCGCGTCCGTGTCCGCCCGGATGGCCAGCGTGGTTTGCGGATTGGCCCGCACCGCCGCCGTCAGTTTCTGTTGCAGGCTGTCCAGCGTCACCGGATCGGTCTTCAAGTAGATCGGCCCTTGTTTGGGAATCGTCACCACCAGCGCGTTCTCCGTCGCGCCGATTTTGTTGGGCTGCTTGGATTCGGGCAGCGCCAGGCGCACCGCCGGCTGCTGCTTGGTCGTCGTCGTCACCATGAGAAAAATCAGCACCACCAGCAGCACGTCTATCAGGGAAACGATGATGATCGTCGGCGTCTGCGGTCGTTTATGCGTGATGAACTGCATGATCTTCAGCGGCGGCTCCGGGCCGGCGCATCTTCCGCCTCCGCCTCCTCCGCGTGGGGGTATTGCCGCGTGAGAAACTGGTCGCACAGCGACGCCATTTCCACGGCCAGATTCTCCACTTTTTTGCTGTAATAGCTCCAGGCGATCAGCGACGGAATCGCCGTCACCAGTCCCATCATGGTGGCTCTCAACGCCAGGGCGATGCCCCGCGCCACGCCGCTGTTGTCCCCCATCCCCGCCTCGTCCAGCCCGCCGAACAGTTCGATCAACCCGTAGATCGTTCCCACCAAGCCCATCAGCGGCGCGATCCCGACCACAATTTCCAATATCACCAGCCGGCGCTCCATTCTTGACACCTCGTGCCGCGCGGTCGTTTCCAGCGCCCCGGCATTCTCCTCTTTGGGCCAGTGGCGGCGCTGGCCCGCCTGCAACAACAGCCGGCTCAACGGCGAGGGATTCTGTTCGCAAATCCTCTGCAACGTCGGCCAATCCGACGCCGTGCGGCAGGCCTCCACCGCGCTGGCCACCGGCGGAGGAATGATCGTGCCCGCGCGCAACGCGATGCCCCGCTCGATGATGATGGCCAGGCCGGCCACCGAGGTCAGCAGCAGCGATCCCAGGATCATGTATTTGATGATTTCTTCCATGCTTCAGCCGGTTCGAGTTTAACCGATCAATAGTAATAGTAAAAAGTAAACCGAATCTGTCGCGGATCGGCAATCTCCCGGCGCATTTCCGGCGGCCACCGTTTGTAGGGGGCCGGGTCCTCCACCGCCTGTTGGCAAATGAGGCTCTGCAATTCACTCACATCGCTGAACGACATTTTCATTTCCGTGATCCGTCCGTCGGCATGAAGGTTGAATTCCAGCACCACTCTTCCCGCGACGTTTTGCCGGCTCTTCAGCAGCTCAAACCACCGCTCCTGCACCGCGTCAATGAAATCCCGGTCATAATCCCCGTAAACCGTCCTCATCGCGTCCACCGACGAATCCTGGGCCACATGGTTGACGCCGCCCTCCTGCCGCATTCTGGCGCCGGGCGCTCCCGACTGCTCCTGGACTTGCGCCAGCGTGCGTGGCCGTTCATGTTTCGGCTCGGTCGCGGCCGCGGTCCCGCTGTCCGTTGCGGAAGCGCCTTTGCTCTCGTTCATCTTGTCCGCCGGCTTGGCGTCAGTCAGGCCGCCCGGCGTGTAACTCGGCTTGGGCAGCGCTTTGCTTTCGGCGTTTTCCTTCGCCGCCGTTTCCGCCTTTGGCTCCGGCGGCGGCGAGGGCTGCAGCGGCACGGACCGCGCGCCGGGCGCGACTGTTTTCACCACCTTGTCCTGTGTGCCGGTTATTTGCGGCTGATCGGAAGGCGCTTTCTTTTCCGGGTTGGCGGCGACGGTGTTCGCCGTGCTGTAAAACTTGGGATTCTCCGGTGGCTTGGCGTCGGCCAAAGCCGGGTCCACATCCACATAGAGCAGGGGCGTCGGCCGGGGTTGCTGGACCGGCCGCAGCGGGCGGGGCAGGGTGGTGGAGTGCGACTTGGCCGGCGTGAGCTGCAGCCAGGAGGGCATGGGCAGGCCCTTCCACACGATGTGGGTTCGGCCCCAGCTCCAGGCGCCGAAGGCAGCCAGGTGGACCGCCACCGAAACCGCCACCGCCTTGAGCAACAACTGCCGGGCGGCATTCGCGTATCTGGATTGTCCAACCATCATCCTACCAGAATGTTCCCACATCGCCGGAAAATCGCAACACCTCGTAATCGGCCCCAATTATTAGTGACTTTCTGGGGGAGCGCGACCAGCCCGCTCAGCGGGCCAGCCTGCTGTTGTTCTGACTTCCCGGTTGCACCCGTCGGCGTCTCGCCGACGGAATCTTCCTTCCAAACCGGATCACCCTTTGGGTGCATCTGAGAGCACATACTAATGATTCGGGTAATCGGCCGCAGTGCTTTAATCAGGTGTAACGTCGAGCCTATGGCTCGACATCGGCGCACAGCGCCGACACCACAACATCAAATTAGGGGACCCGCCACTCGGCAAATAATTATTACTTCTTCAACTTTTCAGGCAAGCGCAGCGGCGGCGTGTTTAGCATGATGCGCACCCCCTCCTCAAACATAATCCCGCTGAGGTCCAGCGGCAGTTCCTTCGGCGGCGTTTTCTTGGCGGGCTGTTTTCTTCATTTCACTTCTTCGACATTATCAGTGGAATGCCGCAAGGGAGGTGTTGCGGTTCAGACGGAATGACACTTTTGGGGGTTTGAGTTAAGCTACTTTTCCGAAAATCAGGAAAAGAGCATGAACACCGAGATTGAGAACACGCGGCGGCACTACAGCCCCGAAGAGA
>JBEKUQ010000396.1:0-3930 GCA_049514835.1 Verrucomicrobiota bacterium
CCTGGCCGCCGGCCAGGCGGACGCGGCCCATTCCCTCGCCTTTGCGGCGCTCACGGCCACGGTCGTGGCCGCGTTCGGATTGTTGACATGGCGTCGGCGCCTGGATTGGGCGCTGTGGGTTCCGTTTTTTACGCCAGGCGTTCTCCTGGGCATCGCGCTGATCTGGCTCTTCAACCGCTCCTGGCTCAACTTTATCTATCAGAGCGGCGTCGTGGTCGTTCTGGCTTATTCCATCCGTTATGCGGCGCTGGGTTGGACCACCGTGGCGCGGGCGGCGCGGGCGGCGGACCGCAGCCTGGCCGAGGCGGCGCGGCTGGAAGGAGCCTCGTTCTGGCAAATGTTGCGCCATGTTTATTGGCCGCAAATCGCACCCGCCCTGGCGGCGGCCTGGTACGTGACCTACCTGCTCTGTTTATGGGACGTGGAAACGCTGGTTCTGATCGTCCCGCCCGGAGGCCAGACCATGGCGCTGCGCATTTTCAATTTGCTCCATTACGGGCACAACCCGCAGGTCAACGCCCTTTGCCTCGCGCTGCTGGCGCTGGCCGTGCTGCCGCTGCTGGGGTGGGGGGCCTGGGCCGCCGTCCGGGCGCGGCGGGAACGCGGCCGCCTGGGCGCGGCGGCGCTGGCCGCGTTGTTTTTGACAGCAACCGGCTGTTCGCCGCGGACGGAGAGCCTCCATCCCATCCAGAGCAAATTGTTCAAGGCGGTGCAGATCATCGGCGCGCGCGGCACCGGGGTGGGGGAGCTGAACAAGCCGCGCGGCGTGGCCGTGGACGCGGATGACAATTTGTACGTGGTGGACATGACCGCGCGCGTGCAGAAGTTTTCGCCGGACGGTGTTTTCCTGCTGGGCTGGCAGATGATGCAGACCGACAAGGGCAAGCCGAAAGGGATGTGCCGCGATCACAGCGGCAACATCGTCGTCCTGGAGCCCCATTATTCCCGTGTCAATATATTTTCCACCAACGGCAAACCGGTGGCGCAATGGGGCGTGAAGGGGACCAACGCCGGCCAGCTTGGGATGCCGCGCGGCGCCGCCGCCAATGCCCGCGGCGAAATCTATGTCTGCGAATATGGCGATTCGGAGCGGGTGCAGAAGTTCGCGGCCGACGGGTCGAAATGCCTGGGCGGCTGGGGGCGGTTGGGCGATGCCCCGGGCGAATTCAACCGCGCCGAGAGCCTGGCCGTGGACGCCCAGGACCGCCTTTATGTGGCCGACTCCTGCAACCAGCGCATCCAGATCTTCTCGCCCGAAGGCAAATTCCTCCGCGCTTACGGCCGGGCCGGTTCCGGCCCGGGGGAATTCAGCTATCCTAACGATATCCAGGTGGACGCGGCCGGGCGGCAGTATGTCTGCGAATTCGGCAACCAGCGCATCCAGATATTTGACACCAACAACCAGCCGGTCGAAATCCTTGGCGGGCCGGGCGCCGCTCCCGGCCGGTTCAGCGAGCCGTGGGGCATGGCCCTGGATTCCAAGGGGGATCTTTACGTGGCCGACGCGCTTAATCATCGCGTGCAGAAGTTTTTGCGCCGGGAGCCGGAGGGCGCCAGATGAATTTCCAGTTCACCAATCCAATCTGGTTGTGGACGCTGCTGGTCGCGGTGCCGTGGCTGGTCTGGCTGTCGTGGAAATCCGACGTGCAAATCGGGGCCTGGCGGCGTTGGCTGGCGCTGGCCCTGCGGCTGCTCGTGGCGCTAGCGCTGGTGCTGGCCATGGCCGGTTTGCAGTGGAAACGGCCCATCGAAGGGATGACCGTCTTCTATCTGCTCGACCGCTCCGAAAGCGTGCCCTCCGACCAGCAGGAACTGGCCCGGCGCTATGTGATTGATTCGTCCAGGCAAAAAAGGGCCAACGATCTCACCGGCGTGCTGGTTTTCGGCAGCGAAGCCGCCATTGAATCCCGCCCCGACCCGCTGGTGGATCTGGCCTTGGTCCGGGCCGTGGTCGGCTCCCAGCGCACCGACATCGCCAGCGCCTTCCGCCTCGGCACCGCCGCCTTTCCTGAAACCGGCCAGAAGCGCCTCGTGCTCTTATCCGACGGCAACGAAAACGTCGGCGACGCCTTTTCCGCCTTGACGGCGGCCAAGCCGCTGGGCGTGACGCTGGACGTGGTGGCCTTGGGGGCCAGCCGCGGCAACGATGTGTCCGTGCGGAAACTGACCGTGCCGACCGGCTTGAAAAGGGGAACCGCCTTCGAAGTGAAAATTGTCGTGCAATCCGACGTGGCCCAGACCGGCACCATGCGCCTGTATCTCAACGAAACTTATCTGGGCGAACAAAAGGTGGACCTCTCGGCCGGCAAGAATCTCTTCACCTTTCCCCAGAAGCTCGACGAGGCCGGCTTTTACAAGTACGACGCGCAGATCGAGGCGCCGCAGGATTCGATCCCGCAGAACAACCACGCCACCGCCTTCGCCACCGTGCATGGCGACCCGCGCGTGCTCATCGTCTCCAGCAATCCCAAGGAGGACGCCCTGCTGCTGGCCGCGCTGAAAACCGCCTCCTTGGACGTGCGCATGACGGACCGTTTTCCCGCCACCCTGGCCGAGTTGCAAAGTTTCGACGCCATTTTCCTCTGCAACATGGCGGCGGGCGACCTGGGCATGGACTCCATGCGCCTGCTGGAAAGCGCCGTGCGCGATTTCGGCGTGGGACTGGTCTGCCTTGGCGGCGACCAGGCCTTCGCTGCCGGCGGCTATCGCGGCACCCCGCTGGAAGAGACGCTCCCGGTGGAGATGGAATTGAGCAGCAAAAAAGTGCTGCCCAACGGCGCCCTGGCCATTGTTTGCCACGCCACCGAGTTTCCTGGCGGCAACCAGTGGGCGCGCGACATCGCCTATGCCGCCCTCGACGCCCTGGGGCCGGCCGATGAAATGGGCATTGTCTTCTGGGACGGCAGCGGCCGCTGGCTCTTTCCGGTTCAAAAAGTGGGCGACAAGGCGGAAATGGGCCATCTCATTTCCGGGATGAACCCCGGCGACATGATGGATTTTGAGCAACCGATGGAAATGGCCTACGAGGCCCTCAAAGCTTCCCACGCCAATCTCAAACACATGGTGGTGTTCAGCGACGGCGATCCAGGCCCGCCAAAAAAATCGCTCGTCGCGGACATCATCAAGGAAAAAATCACCATCAGCACCGTCATGATCGGCGGGCACGTCGCGCCGGACACCATGAGCTGGCTGGCGGCGGAGGGACACGGCCAGTTTTGGCCGGTGGATTCCCCAAACGATTTGCCGCAGATTTTCATCAAGGAAGCCTCCGTCATTTTGAAATCCGCCATCTTCGAGGAGCCGTTCAAGCCGCAGACCGCCATGTCCAGCGAGATGGTCAAGGGCATCGGCCCCGCTGAGTATCCGCAGTTGCTCGGTTACGTTTGCACCACGCCCAAGTCGCGCGCGGAAATTCCGCTGGTCACCCAAAAGGGCGATCCTCTCCTGGCCCATTGGCAATTTGGACTGGGCCGCGCGGTGGCGTGGACCTCCGATGCCAAGGCCAAATGGGCGGCCGACTGGCTGGGCTGGGACAAATTCCGCCAGTTCTGGCTGCAAGTGGCCCAGTGGAGCCTGCGGCGCATCGAGGCCGCCGATTTCACCACCGAGGTCGCGGTGGAAAAAGGCGAGGGCCACATCAGCGTCGAGGCCATTGACCCCCGGGGCAACTACCGCAATTTTCTCAATCTGGACGTCTTGGTGGTCAGCCCCAAGGGCCAGGAGCAAACCATCCGCCTGGAACAAACCGGTCCCGGCCATTACGAAGCCAAGTTTCCCACCAAGGAGGTTGGCTCCTATTTGATGAACCTGCGCGACCGCGGTTCCGGCCGCTCGGAGCCCCTGGGCCTGAGCGTCAACTATTCGCCGGAGTTCGACGACACCGAACCCAACTTGAGCCTCTTGCGCCGCCTGGCGGATTTGGGCGGCGGA
>JBEKUQ010000397.1:0-3926 GCA_049514835.1 Verrucomicrobiota bacterium
GTCGCGCTGCGACGCCCGCGGACGGCGCAGCGCGCCGTCCCTGCCAAGGGACCTGCAGAATTGTCTCCTGCGCCCGCTTACTGGCGCGGAGCAGGGGTTGTCTCCGCCGCTTTGGCCGTGGCCAAATCCTGGCGCGACAGGGCGACGTGGTGGAAAACAATTTCCTTGCCCCAGATGCGGTCAATGCCGGGTTGGGACGCAACTGCGGCGGGATTGGGCGTGAGGATGATTTCCGCTTCCTTGATTTGCGGGTCCAATTCATCAATGCTGGCAGTCACCGAACTGCCGTTCCCTGTCGCTCCGTTGGTCGGGATGGCCACGGCCCAGAGCGGGCCGCATTTGATCGTTTGTCCGGCAAGGTGCAACGCAACGTCAACGCTGATGGGCCGTCCCGGCTTGGGATTCAAATTGATCTGGACGAACGCCGACAGGCTCCCGCCCTTTTGCCGGATGATGACCTGCCCCAGCGACAAGGCGCCCGCGGCGACCGGATCCAGCGCCGGATCTTCCGACAGGCTGACAATCTCCGCGTCTTTGGCATAGACGACGAACTCTCCCTGGCAGACCCGCGTCCACTTGCGTTTGGCGGGAGGCCACTCGCTGGAAGCTGCATCCTGGGCAAGTCCGGCCATGTCGGGAGCGGCGACCAAAGCGCTTTGGACTTCGCATCGCAGGATGTGCTTGCCGGGGGCAAGGTCCGACAACGGCAGCTCACCATCGTACTCCTGCCAATTCCACAACAGTGGAGAGGTGCGATGCGTCCCAACCTCCTGGCCATCAACGCTGATGGAGCGCATTTCATTGAGCAGCTCAAACCCCAATATTGGTTGGTACCAGACGTTGCGCCATTTGCACTTGAATTGAAGAAACTGTTCGTTTTCCCGCACGCGGGGAATCGGCTCGATGGAAGAGTTGCCGCAGTAGGCATCCAGAAAGGCCAGCGCATTCGTCTCAGGCACGAGATGATGCCCGCTCAATTCGTCCAGCATCTGGCCGAGCCAAGGCATGGGTTGATCGTAGCCGTGAGGATATTCACGCCGCATCCACGCCGCCAAACCGTCCACGATATTGCCGGCCTCGTTGGTGGTAAGCTGGCCGGAGAGAGCGCGTTTTCCCAGTTCCTGCCAGGCCCAAGGCTGGTTCGGGTCGCTCAAGCCCGCCTGGATTACCGCGGCGGTTGAAACGGACTGAAGTCTATATGGGTTCTGAGCCAAGGGCTGGCTGCTGATTGCGTGCATTCGAAGGAACCCGAATGCGAGCGCAACAAGACCGAAAGTAACAATTGCAACCAACACCGCCCCGACGATGTCCATGCGCGCGGAGTGCGGTTGTCCAACTTGCTGTCGTGCCCGTCTCTGAAACCAGAGCGGCACACCAACGCCAATTCCAATGCATAACGCAATAAAAACCACGATGAGCCACTGCATGTTCGCCATGAGATTCCTTGCCCATGGAAGAAAGAACCGCGCGGCAACCGGATCATGCGTCACCGTGTCCGACACATGAAGTCCGACGGCATTGCCTCCGAATGCCAGAAGCCCAATGGCCCCACCACCGATCGCGATGGGCGCGATGGCCCCGCCGCCAAGGGCCGCCAACAAAGCAACGGCCAACCCGCCAAAGGAGACGAGTCCGAGCGCAGCCCCGCCAAATGCAAACACTCCGATGGCCAGCCCGCCAACCGCGAATCCGCCCATCGCCAGCCCGCCGAAAGCCACGACGCCTTTGGCCCGGTCCCCGATGGCAATGATCCCTTTCGCCACACGCACCCGGCCCGTTTCCGGGTCAATGCCCGAAGTCACATGCAACAGGGGCAGGCCGAAGAGCATCGCCTTGGACCGGTAGTTCACGCCTTGATAGGCCCGGCGGCTGCCCACCGCAGGCCCGGGGGCGGCCGCGGCGGTTGCCGCAATCGTCTCCACCATCGTCTTGACGTCGCTGGCCTGCTGATAGCGGAGTTCGGGCTTCTTTTCCATCGCGCGCAGCACCACTTCATCCAGACGCACGTCAATTTGGACTTTGCGCGACGGGGGCTCGAGGCGCCGGCCGGGCAGTTCGCCGGTCAGCATTTCGTAGAAGACGACGCCGAGCGAATAAATATCGGCGCGGCAATCCACATGCTGCGGATCGGTCTTCTGTTCGGGCGCGCTGTAACCGGGGGTGCCCAGGGCGGTTTGGGTGGCGTTTTCCAGCGCGGCGGATGCGCCGCCTTCGCCGCCGCTGTCCACCGTTCCCAGCATTTTGGCGATGCCAAAGTCGGCGATTTTCACCTGGCCCCGGCGGCTGAGGAGGATGTTCCCAGGCTTTATGTCGCGATGGACGATGCCGAGGTCGTGGGCGAATTGGAGAGCGTCGCAAATTTGCGGGACAATGGCCAGGGCCTGGCGCGGCTCAACGCGGCCGGCGCGCAGCAATTCTTGAAGATTAACGCCGTCCACAAATTCCATGAGGAAGTAATAAAGACCGTCGGCCTGGCCGAATTCGTAGAGGGTGACGATGTTGGGATGGTTGAGACTGGCCAAGGCGCGGGCTTCGCGGGCGAAGCGTTCGGCGAAGCCGGCGCCGACGGCCACTTCGGGCGGCAGGATTTTCAACGCAACGATGCGTCCGAGTTGTGTTTGACGGGCGCGATAGACCGCCCCCATGCCGCCCTGGCCGATGAACTGCAGAATTTCGAGCTGCGGAAAAAGCGGGCCAAGCTGCTCCGGCGTGGGCGGAAGGAAGCGCGGTGTTTTTGGCGGCGCGGGATGGGCGGAGGGGGCTTCGTTGCCCGTGGGGAAGGCGCCCAGCATCAGGCACTGCGCGCAGAGGCCCTGGGGCGCATTGGGGGCGAGCGGCCTGCCGCAACTTGGACAATTCAACTGTGTTTCCATAGCTTCCATCCCATTACTACCGGAACTGGAGGGAAAGGTTACAGCCGGCGGGTGGAAAAAAGAAGAAGTAGCGTCGTGCTCCTGTTCCTAATCTTAATCTTAATCGTAATCTTAATCTCTTCGTAAATCGGATTAAGATCAGGATTAAGAGGGGGCAAAGAACCTTCATCCTCCCGCCAGCGCGTCCAGGAGGTGGCGCATTTCGCTTGCCACCTCCTCCGGCGCGAGGACGGTCAGGGAAATCTCCTCCCGAATCAGTTCGCGATAGCGCCGGCGCAGACGATGCACCGCGACTTTGATGGCGCCTTCGCTCATGGCCAGCGTGCCGGCCAATTGCGCGTAAGGCTGGGATTGGCGCGTCCCGGCCAATGTTTGCTTAAGCAGGGCAAACAAAGCGGCTCTGCCCTGGCGCTGATATTCCAGTTCAAGGCGGGTGAGAACGGTTTCCAGCAACCGCACGGCCCATTGTTTGTCGAAGGCCTTGTCCGGCGAGGCGTCATCCACGGGTTCCAACTCGTAGCGGCGCTCCGCCGCGGCCAGGTCCAGCGAGAGCGCCGGGCGGCCGCCGCCGCGTTTGGCGGCGCGGGCCTTTTCCCATTCGTTGGCCAGAAAGTTGTTCAAGGAGGCGAGGAGAAAGGAACGGAAACGGCCGCGGTGGGGGCTGGCGCGGGCCAGCAACCGCCCGTCGAGCAGGCGGCAGAAGAACTCCTGGGTCAGGTCCTGGGCGTCATGCGGCGGGTGGCCGCGGCGGCGCACAAAGGCGTAGAGGGGATACCAATAGGTTTGACAAAGGCGCGACAAGGCCGCCGCCGCGCCGGTGCTGTCGCCGCGTCCGGCATGGAGGACAACCGACCAATGGGTGGTGACAAAAGCCGGCCGGGGAAGGGCCTCGCTGGATGAAGGCGGGGAGGGAGTGCTTGGGCGAGGTGTGCTTGTCGTGGTCACGTTGCGGAAAAGCCTAGCCCCTGGGGTGGAAAGCGCAAGCCCGCCGCGGAGGGCCCGGCAAGGTCTCGGCCGGGATCCTCTCAAATTAAAGATGACGCCGCGCTTTTT
>JBEKUQ010000398.1:0-3925 GCA_049514835.1 Verrucomicrobiota bacterium
AGGGACTGACGACCAACAGCGATCACCAAATCGCGATGCTTTTTGACGCCTATCCCATCCACGGCGGCGATCATTTCCGGTGTCCTTGGCGACCACTGGTGCGCGAAGTCTGCCTGGTGGATGGTTCGATGCAGATCATTCACGAAACGAATTGGCCGGCATTCGCGCAGAAACAAATCGAACTGCTGGTCGCTTCAGGCCTCGCCCGGACCAATGCCGAAAAATACTACAAATTGGCGACCGTAAAACACTCGGAGTATTGAAAGTCCCCGATCATTCCCCCGCCCTTTCCAGCCGCCGTGGTCCATCCTCCATGTTCAACTCCGTCGCCGCCAGCGCCGCCTCCCGTTCCAGCAACGTGGGATGGGAATAGTAGAAACCGCTGTAAACAGGATGCGGCGTCAGATTGCTCAGGTTCTTTTCGTTCAATTTGCGCAGCGCCGCGATCAACGGCCCGCGCTGTTGCGTCAGCGCGGCGGCATAGGCGTCCGCCTCGTATTCATGGCGGCGCGACAGGCCGTGGAACAGCGGCGAGACCCAAAACGTCAGCACCCCGGACAGCAGGGCGAAGAGCAGCAACGCCGGCGCCATCTCCCCGGCCGCGAAACCAAATCCGCCCAAAAACCAGTCCTGCCGCGCCAGCACAGAAACCAGGTAAAACGCCAGCAGCCCGCCGCCCAGGGACAACGCGATGGTTTTGGGAATATGCCCCTTCTTGTAATGGCCGATCTCGTGCGCCAGCACCGCCTCCAATTCCCCGCCGTCCAGTTGCTGCGTCAATGTGTCAAATAGAACGATTTTGCGGAACCGGCCCAGTCCCGTGAAAAAGGCGTTCGAGTGGCGCGACCGTTTGCTCCCGTCCATCACCTGGATGTCGCGCGCCCGAAAGCCGGCCCGCCGGCCCAGCGCGAGCAGGCGCTCCCGCAGTTCCCCAGGCGGCAACGGCGTGAATCTGTTGAACAGCGGCAGAATCAAAACCGGCGCCACCACCACCATCACCAGTTGAAACACCGCCAGGCAAACCCACGCCCAAAACCACCAGTCCGCTCCCAGCCACCCCACCAGCTTCAGAATCAAGACCAGCAGCGGATAGCCCAGGGCCAGCGCCAGCACCAACCCCTTCAGCCGGTCCATCCACCACGTCGCCGCCGTGCTCGTGTTGAAGCCGAACCGTTCTTCCTGGCCAAATTGCGCGTGCCAATCGAACGGCCAATCCGTGGCCGCCAGCGCCACACCCGCCGCCGCCAGAAACCCCGCCTCCGCCCAGATCGAAGCGCCGGCCGCGCGTTGAAAAACCTGGTAAAACCGCAAGAGCGCTCCGCTAAAAAGCACGACCGCCAGCACCAGCGCGCTCCAGGTCAGCTCCACCATTTCAAACCGGCTTTTCGCCAGCGTATAGTCAACCGATTTGGCGTAAGTCTCCGCCGTCATGGTGCTGGCCAACGCGGACGGGATTTGTCCGGCATGGCGGCGGACATGACGCTGATTGAGCCATTCCAGCCAGATTTGGGCCATCCATTTTGCCACGATCAACGCGGCGCACAGCATGAGGAATGGTTTGGTCATCGCGAGTGCGATCTTCACGCAAAACTATTTGACAAAGCCGCCGCGGAACCAGGCGATGGCGTCCGCAAAGGCCTGGCGGGGCGGGGTCTGGGGCAGCCCCAGTTCGCGGATGGCTTTGCCCGGGTTGAAAAACATCTTGTGCTTCGCCATGCGCACGCCGGCCAGCGGGGCTTTGGGTTCCTTGCCGGAAATAGCGGAGAGTGCTTCGCTGGCATAGGCGGCCAGCAAGGCCGCGGCGTAGGGCACGCGGAAATTCGGGGCGGGCACGCCGCTCAGTTCTTCGAGCACGGCAAGGGTTTCCCGCATGGTCCAGTTGCCCTTGGCGTTGCCCAAGATGTAGCGCTCGCCCGGGCGGCCTTTTTCCGCCGCCAAAATGTGCCCCACCGCCACGTCCCGCACATGCACCCAGTTCAATCCGGTATCCAAATAGGCCGGCAGTTTGCGGTTCAAAAAATCGAGAATGATCCTGCCGGTCGGCGTGGGTTTGACATCGCGCGGGCCGATGGGGGCGCTGGGATTGACGATGACCACCGGCGCGCCTTGGGCGGCCAGTTGGCGGGCCACTTCCTCGGCCTGCCATTTGGAGCGCTTATAATGATTGCTCATCTGGTGGCCGCTGACGGGGGTGGCTTCGTGGGTGGGAACTACTTTTCCGCCGATCTCGAGCGGAAGTGCGATACAGCCCACTGTGCTGGTATAGACAATGCGGCTGCAACCCGCGCCGGCGGCGGCTTCGATGACGTGGCGGGTGCCCTCGACGTTGGCGGCATACATGGGGGCATAATCGCGCAGCCACAAATGATAGCTGGCGGCGACGTGAAAACACCAGTCGCACCCGCGCATCACCCTTTCCAGCAAGTCGCGCCGGGCCAGGTCGCCGGCCACTGCCTCGTAATCGGCGCCTTGGAGGCCGCGCAGATCGGCGCCGGGGCGGAGCAGGGCCTTGACGCGATGGCCGCGGGCGGCCAGTTCATGCACCAGATTGGCGCCGATAAAACCGGAGGCGCCTGTAACAAAACAATTCATTGTCGGAAGCACAGGTTGTTTTGAAAAATCTCAAAGACAATGTTTCTTTTTCGGCGAAGCAAAACGCGAAAAGTGAGTGGAAACATTACACTTTGAGATCATTGTTACAAACTACTGTAAATCAGCGTGATACGTTAGAAAATCTTATTAGGACGGTAAATTCTGTCGGATTTCTTTACACTCTTTGATTTTTTTTGGTTTTTTCCATGTTACAGTCCGGCAACAGGATGTGTATCGTAAGTCATTGTTCCAAAGGCACTTACGTTCATTATGGCGGAGGTGGGCAGGGGCTATGCGATAATTGGCTTAATGTATGCTTCCATAAATACCTTCAGTGTTGGGCTGGCCAATTTGAGGCCGGAGCAGTTGGTTTTTTTGTTCTTTGTTTGGCGAGCGTTTTGAGGACCCGGTTGAGCAGGGCCGGGCAAAATGGGGACAAGGCAATTGAGGAAGAGTGAGACGCGTTATGAATATTGAACTTTGTCGTGCGGGGGAGGTGGCGGATGCGCTGGGGATTAAACTGGACACCTTATACCGCTATGCTCGAAAAGGCTGTATTCGCGGAATGAAAGTGGGCAAGGCCTGGAGGTTTTTGCAGGCTGATGTTCAGCAGTTCCTGCATGTGCATGAATATCGCGTCAAACCCGCCGAAGAGGCTTGGCGCGCCGAAATCAAACCCAGCGTGCTGCCGGATATTCTGCAGCGCGCGGCGCTGGAATCGGAGGAGAAGCGGGCGATTGCCGGCGGGGGGGCGGGCGCATCCTACGCCGAGGTCAACCAGGCTTCCAACGCGCTGGCGGACAACCTGCTGAGCCACGGGGTGGTGCCGGGGGACCGGGTGCTGCTGCTGCTGTCAAATTCGTTGGAATATATCACCGGCTGTTTTGCGGTGTGGAAGGCCGGGGCCATCGTGGTGGCGGAAAGCCCCTCGATTGGCGATGAAAACCTTTGCCAGATGGTGCGGGATTGCGCCCCGCAGGCGCTGATGGTGGATCGGGAGGTGGCGGAACGGCTGGAGGCCAGGCGTCATGGAGTGGAGATGGCGCGGGTGGTTTACGTCAAGGGCCGGACTTCAAGTTTGTCGGGACTGGACGGAGTGCGGGTGGAACGGCTGGACGCGGCGCTGGAGAACACGTCCAGCCCCACCCTGCTGCGCTTCAACAGCGTCAGCCCGGACGACATCGCGACGATAACCTACCGCGGCGGGGCCAGCGGGTGCGCGGAGGGCGTGATGAACACGCATGAGAGCTGGCTGGCCGGGGCGGCGTTTGACGGCGAATACCACGGCCTCACGCCACAGGCCACACTTCTGCTTCCTTTGCCCCTGCACAGC
>JBEKUQ010000399.1:0-3925 GCA_049514835.1 Verrucomicrobiota bacterium
CGCTGTTCTGTCTGATGGCCGTGTATTGGGAGGCGCATTGGACGGGGTTGCGGCGCGTGCTCAATCCGCTGCTGGGCCTCGGCATCGGCCTTGGCTTTCTCGCCGCCATTCTGACGCTTGATGCCAATTTGCTGACCAAGATTCTGCAACGCACTCCGCCGCCCAGCCTCGACCCGTTGCGCCGCGTCCTCGGCTGGAAGGAACTGGCCCAGATCGCCGGTCAGGAACGGAACAACCTGCAAACCCGCACTGGCAAACCTGTGTTCATCATCGGCGAGCATTATGGTTTCACCTCGGAAATCACCTTCTATCTGCCCGAGGCCAAACGCCTCGTCAGCGGCGATCCTTTGGTCTTCGCCTATGCCAGCCGCGAGCCGCGCAACCAGTTTTATTTCTGGCCGGATTACCTGGGCCGCGCCGGCCAGGACGCCATTTTCGTGCGCGAAGTGGCGCGCCCCAAATTGCGCCCCGGCTGGATTTCCGATTGGTGGAACCACCGCAACAACCTTTACCTCCCAGACCATTTGGTCTCCTCCGCCTTGCCGCCCGAAGTGGCCGATCAATTTGAGACGATCACCGACTTGGGAGTCAAGGAAGTCATTTACCCGGGCAAAGGCGTCCTGCGCCGCGCCCAATTCTTTGCCTGTCAAAACTTACGTTCTTCGACAAATCCTCCAAAATAGCCGGCCAACACCATGAAAATCAAATTGCCGTCCATCCGTTCCGTTGCGCTTCTTTGCCTCCTCGCCGCCGGCGGCTGCCGCAGCGGGCCCGCCATCCCGCCGGCCGAAATCAAGCCGGGTGATGTCTGGCTGGACGACCGGGGCCAGCCAATCCAGGCCCACGGCGGCGGCATCCTCAAGCTGGGCCGCACCTATTACTGGTTTGGCGAAGACCGGGGGCGGTCCAATCAGTTCAACCTGCGCTACGTCAGTTGCTATTCGTCGGAAGATTTGGGGCATTGGAAATTCCGCAACCAGGTCCTCAAGCTGGGCGACCCGGAGCATTTCGGGCGCACCGTGGTCCTGGAACGGCCCAAGGTTTTTTACAACGTCAAGACGAAAACGTTCGTCATGTACATGCACATTGACGGCCCGCTGCCGGGAGGCCGGGGCGGCGGCTATGCCCTCGCCCGCGTCGGCGTGGCCGTCTGCGACACCGTGGATGGCGATTATCAATACCTGAAAAGCTTCCGCCCGCTCGACCATGAAAGCCGCGACATCGGCCAGTTTGTGGACGACGACGGCACCGGCTATTTGATTTTCGAGGACCGCCCGAACGGATTCCACATCGCCAAACTTTCCGATGATTACTTGACAGTGGAAAAGGACATGTGCCTGATCCCGATGCACATGGAAGGCGGCGCCCTCGTCCATTACCAGGGGCTTTACTACGCCATCGGTTCGGACTTGACCGGCTGGAACCCCAACCCCAATAGATACGCCACCGCCAAATCGCTGCAAGGCCCGTGGTCCGAGTTCAAGGACATCGCGCCGCACGGCTCCAACACTTACGGCTGCCAATCCACCATGATGCTGAAAGTCGTCGGAACCAAAACCACGACCGTCGTCTTCATGGGCGACATCTGGAAAGCCCGCTCCTTGTGGGACTCGCGCTATCTGTGGATGCCGGTGGAAATCGGCGACGGCAAGCTCTGGCTGCCCGAACCCAAACCCTGGACGCTGAACATCCAGACCGGCGAGGTCCTGATCGAAAAGACGGCAGCGCCGGTCCAATGACACTCTGCGCACCACAGAAATGTGGCCGCACGATTCGCTGCCTCCGGTTTGCGAGGTCTTGTCATTTTGGGGCGGTCTTTATCTCCAACAACTTTTTGATCGTTGAAACGTCGATCAGTGAACTCGCCGGAAAACGAATCCCCCGGCCTTCGGCATACGGCCTCGCCTCTGAAAACATCTTCTTGATCGCAGCGGGAAGCGAACTGGCCATTGCAAGGTTGTAGGCGCGCTCACCAAGAATAATCGCCATCCAAACCTTCTCCTTGTCAGGTGTGAGATAGAGCAGTGTTCTCTTTTTGTGCTGAAGCAGGCAAATGCGCCCAAACCCGGCTTTGGATGGCTTCCACTGCATGTCCAGCGGGACAAACATATCTTCGACAGCGCGGATGATGGCAGACCATAAAACCTCGGCAGGGCCAAGAACCGCCTTCAATTCCAACTCGGTCGGTGGGTTAGCTCTTGCGGACATAAGCGGACTGACGTCAAGTACTCAAGCGCGAAGAACAAAACCCCTTAAACCCAGCTTTCTGGCGGGCAACAATTGTCATGAATGTTGTACGGATGCCGGATTCACGCCGGCTCCGCATTACGTCGTCGGCTTCTTCAAAAACGGGGTGATGAAGTCTATGGGCACCGGGAAGATGGTGGTGGTGTTGCGGTCCCCGGAAATCTCGTTGATGGTCTGCAGGTAGCGCAGTTGCAGGGCGATGGGCTGCTTGGCAATCATTTCCGCCGCCTGGCAGAGCTTTTCCGCCGCCTGGAATTCGCCTTCGGCGTTGATCACTTTGGCGCGGCGTTCGCGCTCCGTCTCCGCCTGGCGGGCCATGGCCCGCTTCATCGTGTCGGGCAGCACCACGTCGCGCACTTCCACCGCGGTGACCTTCACGCCCCACGGGCTGGTGTGCCGGTCAATGATTTCCTGGAGCGTCGCATTGATCTTGTCGCGCTTGGCCAGCAATTCGTCCAGTTCGCTTTGCCCCAGCACGCTCCGCAGCGTGGTCTGGGCAATGAGGGAGGTGGCCTGGAGATAGTTCTCCACTTTGACCACGGCCGCCTCCGAATCCATGATCATGAAATAAATCACCGCGTCCACCGTCACCGGCACATTGTCGCGCGTCATCACTTCCTGCTTGGCCACGTTGATGGTGATGACCCGCAGGTCCATTCTCACCATCTTGTCAACCAGCGGAATGAGGAAAACCAGGCCCGGACCCTTGGCCCCGAGGAGTTTGCCGAGCCGGAAAATAACGCCGCGCTCGTACTCGCGCAAAATGCGCACGGCATTGGGCAGGATGATGACGGCGAGAATGACCGCCGGCACGAGCCAGGCAAGGAGGCTTTGGGGTATGTTAAGAGGAGGCATAAGGTTTCAGGTTTTATGATTTAGGTTTGACATTCAATGTGAGACCGTCCCGTCCGACAATTTCCGCCCGCTGCCCCTCGGCGATGGGTGTCCGGCTGACCGCCCTCCATAAGGCCCCCTCCACGAACACCTGCCCGCCCTGCTCGTCAATCAGCGTCAAGGCCGGCGCGCTCCGGCCGATCAGCGTCTCCGGGCCGGATTTAATCGGCAGGCGTTGCGCGCGCAAGCCCGCTCCAATGACTAACAGAAAAAACACTCCAGTCAAGATAGTTGCCGGAAAAATGAGCGCCGGCGACAGCGAATAAGCCGGGTCGCGGTCAAACAGCATGAGCGACCCGATGAAAAACGCCGCCAGCCCGCCCACCGTCAGCACGCCGTGGGTTGGCGCATATATGTCGGCGATGAACAACCCCATGGCCACCAGGATCAAGACGCCGCCCGCCACGTTGATCGGCAGCACCGAGGACATATAGAGCGAGAGCACCAGCGCGATGGCCCCGGCGATGCCGGGGAAGATCGCCCCCGGATGGCTCAGTTCGGCGATGATGCCATACATCGCGATGAGCATGAGAATGAACATGACCTCCGGATGCCAAAGCAACTGAAAAACTTTTTCCCGCGCCGACATGGGGATTTCCACCACGCGCGCGCCCTCCGTGTGCAAAATCTTTCCGGCCGCCTCGCGCCCGTTGATTTGTTTGAGCAAATCGGGAAGGTCGGGCGCGATGACATCAATCACCTTGAGCCTCAGCGCCGCGGCCGCGTTGGTGCAGGCGCTTTGGTTGACGGCGGAGACGGCCCACTCGATGTTGCGGTGGCGTTT
>JBEKUQ010000400.1:0-4784 GCA_049514835.1 Verrucomicrobiota bacterium
ATCTGGCGCGGCGGTTTTGGACCGGCCTGGCGCTGTCCGTTCCCCTCATGATCCTGGCCGTGCGCGACATGCTCGGCTATCGCGTCTTCGAGGAGACCCGCTTCGAGATCAACTACTTGATTCAACTCGGCCTGGCCACGGCGGTGGTCTTTTGGGCCGGACGGCCCATTCTGGAGCGGGCCTGGCGTTCCTTGGTGTTGCGCAGCGCCAACATGTTCACCCTCATTGCCATGGGCGTGCTGGCCGCGTATGTCTTCAGCGTGGCCAGCCTGGCCCTGACGCCCAGAATTCACCGCAACACCATCGAGGCCATCCCCGTTTATTTTGACAGCGCGGCCATGATCACCTTGCTCACCTTGCTCGGCCAGATGCTCGAAGCCAAGGCCCGCCGCCGCACCGGTCTGGCCATCCAGGCCTTGCTCCAGCAGGCCGCCAAATCCGCCCGCGTCGTGCGTTCCGGCCAGGAAATCGAACTCCCAATCGCTCAGGTCCGCAAAGGCGACATCCTGCGCGTGCGGCCCGGCGAAAAAATTCCGGTGGATGGCCTCTTGCTCGAAGGCGCCAGCAGCGTGGACGAGGCGATGATCACCGGCGAGGCCATGCCCGTGCCCAAGGCCCCCGGCGATTCGCTCACGGGCGCCACGCTCAATCAAACCGGCGCCTTCCTCATACGCGCGCAACGCGTGGGCCAGGAAACCTTGCTGGCGCAAATCATTGCCATGGTCGCCGCGGCCCAACGCAGCCGCGCGCCGGTGCAGCGGCTGGCCGATGCCGTGGCGGCCTGGTTTGTGCCCGCCGTGATGGGCGTGGCCGTCTTGACCCTGGCCCTGTGGTTGTGGCTGGGCGCCGATCCCAGCCTTGCCGCCGCGCCGGAAAAGGCGGCCGCCCGCGCCCTGGCCAGCGCCGTCGCCGTCCTGATCATTGCCTGTCCTTGCGCCCTGGGTTTGGCCACGCCCATGTCCATCATGGTCGGCGTGGGGCGCGGCGCCCGCGAAGGCGTGCTCGTGAAAAATGCCGAGTCCCTCGAAACACTGGAAAAAGTGGACACCATCGTTCTTGACAAAACCGGCACACTGACCGAAGGCCGCCCGCGCGTGGTCCGCATTCTTCTTCAACCCGGACTGGATGAAAGGGCGTTGCTCCAACTGGCCGCCCCGGTGGAGGCGCAGAGCGAGCATCCGCTGGCCGTCGCCATCCTGCGGGCCGCGCGCGAACGCGGCTTGGACCTGGCGCCGGCCGAACAATTTGATTCCCGCACCGGCGCCGGCGTGACCGGGCGCGTCGGCGGACGCCAGGTTGTGGTGGGCCATGCCGCGTTTCTCGAAGAACACGGCGTGCGCGGTCTGGCCGCGGCGCGCGCCGGGGCGGAGGAATGTCAAGCATTGGGACAAACCGTCATGTTCGTGGCGCAGGACGGGAAAATCGCCGGCGCCCTCGCCCTGGAGGATCCGATCAAGCCGACCGCCGCCGCCGCCATCCAGCGGCTGCATCAATTGGGATTGAAAATCGTCATGCTGACCGGCGACAACGAACAGACCGCACGCCGCGTCGCCCAACAACTCCAGATTGACGATGTGCGCGCCCAGGCCGGCCCGCGGCAGAAGATCGAAGAAATCCAGCGCCTGCGCGGTTCCGGCCGGATCGTGGCCATGGCCGGCGACGGCATCAACGACGCCCCCGCCCTGGCCGCCGCCGACGTCGGCATTGCCATGGGCACCGGCACCGACGTGGCCATCGCCAGCGCCGGCATCACCCTGGTGAAAGGCGACTTGGAAGGCGTCGTCAAGGCCATGCAGTTGAGCCGCCAAGTGATGCGAAACATCCGGCAAAACCTTTTCTTTGCCTTCGTCTATAATGCCGCCGGCATTCCCATCGCCGCGGGCGTGCTCCACCCGTTTTTTGGGATTTTGCCCGGCCCGATGTTCGCCGCCGCCGCCATGAGCCTCAGCTCGCTGTGCGTCATTGGCAACGCCCTCCGTCTGCGCAAACCTTGAGGTTCGCCAAGATGGAAAGGCCGTGTTATTGAAGAATGGCATGAAAGACATGTTGATTCGAATTGATCAGGCGGGTCGCATCGTTCTGCCGAAGAAGGTTCGTGAACACCTGGCCGTTAAATCCGGAGACCTGTTCAAGGTCGGCATTCATGGAACATCCGTAACCTTGACGCCGGGCAAACAGACCGCGGAATTTGTCAGGCGCGGCAAGGCGCTGGTGTTCACGACCCGGGGCAATGAATTGTTGAGCCTTGAAACCGTCAATGCCGCCTTGGAAGAAGGGCGCGAAGAACCGGAAAAATATGAAGCGCTGAAACGGATTTCGGCGGGGTCGCTGCCGGAGTTGGAAGCGAGATTATTGGCGGCGGCGGAATCGCTCGATGCCGGCAAGGGCGAAGATGGAAAGGCAGTGTTTGCGCGGTTGCGGAAGCGGATCAAAGCCCGCCGCCCCAGTGCCTAAATGCTATCTGATCTTTTATGGTCCGATTTCAGAAGGCATTGAGGTCTTTCATGTCCTTCACGGCGCGAGAAACCTTGAGAAGTTCATGAGCGCCCAAAAGCCGCCTGAAGCCGGCCAGGATTCCGGCAGCCGCCGCGCCACCCCAAGACGGCGTCCGCCGCCGCCATGAGCCTCAGCTCCCTCTGCGTCATCGCCAACGCCCTCTATTTGCGCAAACGATGAGGCGCGCCATTATGAAATGACAATCAGCGCAGTCGCCGAATCCAATAATCCGGCCTGCGGCTCAGGTGCGCCACCGCCACAATCCAAAATCGGTCGGGTTGCTCCAGAGAGATGATTCGGAACGGGAACCGTTTTGTTTTCCAACTGCGGCTCCCGAGCTTGCCCGGCTTTCCCAGTTCAGGATGGCGTTGAATTTTCGGCAGCGTTGCCTCCACGGCAGAGAGAAACGCCTCTCCGAGGGTTGGATTGCGACACCCGTAGAATTCCGCCGATTTAATCAACTCACTTGCGGCGAGCCGATGGTCAGCGACCGGTTTCATTCAATGCGCGGCGGGCCGCTCTCATCACCTCCCCGGCTGGAATCCCTTTTTCCGAGCCGGATTGGATTTCCTTCACGCGCTTCGCGATTTCATCGTCCCAGGCCGCCTCCAAATCAGGGTCGGCGTAATCGTCAATGCTTTCGATGATTCTTTCCGCCAGCCGCACCCGCGATCGAGGCGGCAGTTCCAGGACTTCTTTTTCCAACACGCGAAGCGTCATCCGTGTCATAATGCCCTGCAAACCCTCCCGAATCAAGCACGGACGCGCCAGTGTCAGTTCTTGTCTTTAAACTGGTTGACGGCGACGGGTTTTCCGGCAGGCTCTACCCACGCTCCGCCAATCGGGCAGCGAAATTGCAGGAGCGAAGAGAAAGTGAAAAGTCTATCAAGTGAAAACTGACGCTTGCCCAAAACGGCGTCCGCTCCTGCCGCTCGTCAGCGCGATCCTCGCTTCCGCCGTCTCGCTCGCCGGCGCGGCTCCTGCGGCCCACCCCAATGTCATTTTTATTTTGACCGATGATCTCGGCTGGGGTGACGTCGGCGTGTTCTTTCAGAAAAGCCGCCAGTTGGCCAACGTGCGCAGCAAGCCCTGGCAATTGACGCCCAACCTGGACCAATGCGCCGCCCGTGGCGTGCTCCTGCACGACCATTATTGCCCGGCGCCCGTCTGCGCTCCTTCCCGCGCCTCCTTTCTGCTGGGCGTCAGCCAGGGCCATGCCAATGTGCGTGACAACCAGTTCGACAAGTCGCTGGAAAACAACCACACCATCGCCACCGTGCTGCGCCGGGCCGGTTACACCACCGTGGCCGTTGGCAAGTGGGGATTGCAGGGCGAAGGTCCCGGCGAGGACAGCCCGGCCACCTGGCCGGCCTTTCCCACCCGGCGCGGTTTTGATGCCTTCTTTGGTTACGCCCGCCACGCGACAAATGTTACACCTGCGACTTGTGGACCGCCTGGGCCAAGCACTGGATCGCCGATCATCAACGCACCAATTCCGCCCAGCCCTTTTTCATGTATCTGGCCTACGACACGCCCCACGCCACGCAGGAGCTGCCCACCCAGGCCTATCCTCCCGGCGGCGGCCTCCACGGCGGCCTGCAATGGTTGGGCGGGCCCGGCCACATGATCAATACGGCTTCCGCCACGATTGATTCGTGGATTCATCCTGATTACCGCCTCGCCACCTTCGATGACGACAACAACCCCGCCACTCCCGAAGTGCCCTGGCCCGATGTCTATAAGCGCTACGCCACGGCCATCCGCCGTCTCGATGATGCCGTGGGCGACCTCAACGCGTTGCTGCGCGACCTCAACATTGACCAGGACACCTTGGTGGTCTTCTCCTCGGACAACGGTCCCAGCATCGAATCCTACATTCCCCGCGAACCGTTGCGCGCCGATTTCTTTGGCAGCTACGGGCCTTTTGACGGCATCAAACGCGACTGCTGGGAAGGCGGCCTGCGCGTCCCTGCCCTCGCCTGGTGGCCGGGTCACTTTCCCGCCGGACGGGTGGTCAGCCGTCCGAGCATTTCTTACGACTGGCTCCCCACTTTCGCCGAGGCGGCCGGACTTCCCGCCCCGGCCCGCGCCGACGGTGTCTCGCTCCTGCCGGAACTGGCCGGCCACGGCGTCCAGCGTGACCGCGGATTCATTTACGTGGAGTATTACGAGCCGGGCCGAACCCCGAACTACCAGGATTTCGCGCCGAGCCATCGCGGGCGCCTGCGCAACCAAATGCAGCTCATCCGCATGGGCGACTTGCTGGGCGTGCGCTACAACGTCAAATC
>JBEKUQ010000401.1:0-3910 GCA_049514835.1 Verrucomicrobiota bacterium
CTGGCCAGCCCCGTCTGGATTCCGCTACAGACCCTCACCCTCACCAACGGTTCGTATTATTTCAGCGAACCTTTTCAGCCGGGCAGCCCAGGCCGCTACTACCGCATCAGCTCGCAATGAGGCGGCAGCGGGCAGGATGTCGCAAGGCCGGCGGCGGCCAAGGCTCCAGCGTCATTACCCCCCAACAGTGCCTGAACATAAAGGGGGAACCCATTCTGGTAATCTATGAGTTCGGGGGGCCTGATCGGCTTGTCGTTGTCTTTTGCGTTCTTCCAGGTTAATCAATGGACCGATTTATGTTGAATCGGTTTTTGAAAATTCCACCCGGCCGCCTGGCGGCAAGGAGGAGCGCGCCATGCTGCTGATGCTTTTGGTCCTCGTGCCGCTGCTGGCCGGCCTGCTCTGCTGGCGGCTGCGCGAACCCGCCGCCCTGGAGCGGGTCAACCTTCTCGCCTTCGCGGTCAATGCCGCCCTGGCGGTGTGGGTGGGCGCGAAAGTCCTCGCGCAGGACACGGTCGAAGCCTTCGGCGGATTTCTGCGGGTGGACTCTCTCAGCGCGCTCGTGGTGGGACTCAACGCCTTCGTCGCCCTGGCCTGCGGCCTTTACGCGGTGGGCTATCTCCGCCAGGAGCAGCGCCTCGGCAAAATTAACGCGGCCCTCTTGCGCCGTTACTATGTGCTGACGCCGGTTTTTGTAGGCACGATGATGGCCGTGCCGCTGCTTAACAACCTGGGCCTGCTTTGGGTGGCCATTGAATCCACCACGCTGGCCTCGGTGTTGCTGGTGCGTTTTTACAATCAGAAAAGCTCCCTGGAAGCGGCCTGGAAATACATTATTATTGGCAGCGCGGGCATCGCCCTGGCCCTGTTCGGGACGGTACTGGTCTATTCCTCGGCCGTGCAAGTCGTCGGCCTGGAGGCCGGGAACGGCTTCAATTGGTCGGTCCTCCGCGGGGTGGCGGACCAATGTCAGAAGGCCCCGATGCGCCTGGGCTTCATCCTCGTGCTGGTCGGCTACGGCACCAAGGCCGGCCTGGCCCCGATGCACACCTGGCTGCCGGACGCCCACAGCGAAGCGCCCTCTCCCACCAGCGCCATGCTCTCCGGCGTCTCCCTCAAAGTCGCCCTCTATGCGTTGCTGCGCTTTCACATTCTCACCTCCGCCTGCCTCGGCTCCGATCTGAGCTGCAACCTTCTCCTCGGTTTCGGCCTTTTTTCCATGCTCCTGGCCGGGCCGTTTATCCTGATGCAAAAAAACCTCAAGCGAATGCTCGCCTATTCCAGCCTGGAACACGTCGGCCTGATCTGCGCGGCGGTCGGCATGAACGCGCCCCTGACCGTCTTCGGCGCCTTGCTCCACATGGGCTGCCACGCCCTGACCAAGCCCGTCCTCTTCTTCGCCGCCGGCAACATCCACCAGCATTTTCACACCCTGGATTTCCGCCGCATCGGCTCCGGCCTGGCCCGCTCCATGCCTGCCACCGCCCTCCTCCTCGGCTTCGCCGCCGTCGCCGTCTGCGGACTGCCCCCATTCGGTCTTTTCATTAGCGAGTTGACAGTCGTCGCCGGCGGTTTCACCTCGCAACAAGCCTGGGTGAGCATTGTGATCCTGGTCTCGCTCATCGTCGTCTTCTGCGGCATGTTGAACAAACTCTCCGGCCTGTTGCTTGGCCCCGCCCCGGCCGGCGCGACGCGCGAACCCATCTCCCTCACCACCCTTGCCGCCATGGCCCTGCCGCTCGCCGCCTTGTTGGTCTTGACAGTCCGCCTGCCTGACTCCCTCTGGCAACTGATGAACCAGGCCGCCGGCATTATTCGAGGATCCCCATGATCGAATCCGGCATCTGACAAAACCCTTGCCCAACCCAGCGAATTCCATGGCCTGGGGAGCACACGCGCCCTCGCGTGTCGCGGCCGGCGCCCCCGCCGACCGCTTCTTTGTAAATGAAACACCTCATCTTGATCGGTCAATACGCGACTGTTTGGGGGAGCGCGGTCGTCTCGACCGCCGCGTTCGGCGTCCCGCCGAACGCTCTTCAAGGGAGAGGAGTGGCGTCAGCGCAATGGTTACTTGGGGCGATTCGTCTGAAATCCTCGGCGGAATCGAGCCAAACTACGGGTTGATCGCTCAAAACACGGCTGTTTGGGGAGCGCGGTCGTCTCGACTGCCGCGTTCGGCGTCCCGCCGAACGCTCTTCAAGGGAGAGCAGAGGGCTCAACGCAATGGTTACTTGGGGCGATTCGTCTGAAATCCTCACCGGAATCAAGCCAAACTATGGGTTGAACGCTTCCACTCCGAGTCCCTCTGGCAATTGATGAACCAGGCCGCCGGAATAATTCCGGGATCGCCCTGAGCAAACCTGAATCCGGAGTTGCCCGCAGATCACGCAGATTCACGCAGATAGTGCCTCCTCATTTAAAAAGGTTGATTTGCGCCTCCCGGCGTTTCAACTGTTCGGCGAGTTCCTGTTTCAGATCGGGGAGAGATTTCATCAGCTCCTGAAAATTCCCAATCTCAATCTTGTTGAAAGAGCCATAAAAATGCAGACCGTTGGCAATCGCAACAGCGAGGACTAACAACACCACGCTCTTGCAGCACCAAATTCGGCAGCACTTTGTCGCCAAGAATGCGGCCGCGGCGGGCCGCCTGGTCGGGAAGTTGCACGAGCCGGGGCGATTCCGGCACGCCGGTTTCGCGCAGCAAAGACTCCAGTTTCGCCCGCTCCGCAGACGGAAGCGTGTCAATCGCCGCGTTGATTTCCTGTGCTGTAGTCATGGTAATAGTTTAACAGCGGAGCCGCGCAAATCAACCATGATGCGCCAAAAATGGTTCCTCGACGATTTCAGTGAATTGCGTCCTCTTCGCTCGGTCGCGCTCGGGTTTCCCGCTCATGCTCTGACTCGGGGCGGAGGGGGAGTTATCCGTGACATCCGTGAAATCCGTGGTCCTTCTTCCGGCCCTTATTCCGGTTGCCCGCGCACCACTCGCTGGCAGACCAGTTTTGATTCCTTGAAGGCAAGTTTCTCGTGTTTCATAAGAACGGAGTGAACCACGGATTTCACGGATTTCACGGATGGAGAGGGGAACGAACGACGCCATGCCTCCCTTGCGGCATTCCACTGTGATAATGTGGAGGAAGCCAAAAATTGAACTGCGCGACCATCAGGGCTTGCGGTGCGGTTTGTCGTGCAGGGCCATGGCCGGTTCTGCGGCGTGCCGGCGTTCCTTTTCAGCGCTCATACACGGGAAATAACTCATCTTTGACGCGGCCAAGAATCAGCGGGTGCAGCCGCGAACAGAAATCCACCTTGCGTCCGATGATCGCCGCCAGTTCCTCAGCATAACCGAAGTATTCAAAGCCGGCGCTTTTCAGCACTCCCGGCTCGAATTCCGCCAGCACGTCCACGTCGCTGCGCCGCGGATCGAAATTGGGACGCAATACCGAACCAAACAGGCTCAGTTTGCGAATCCCGCGTTCCCGGCAAAAACGCGCTATTTGTTCGTGGTCAATCGGAATGGGCAATTCGGCAACGTTCACCCGGACATATTCGCCTAAACAGGAGAATTCGGCAACTGCTGAAATCTCCTCTGTCGTTGTTTTTTGCGGCCTCTTGGGGTAATCAATGGGCGGATTTATGTTGAATCGCATTTTGATTTTTTCACCCATCCGCGCTCCGGCGGGACGGAGCGCGCCATGAACCTGCTCCCCGGCCTGCAAATTATTCTTGACGAATTGACGCGCCGTTTCGGCGCGCAAATCGAGGAGACGCTCGCTCCGCAACCGAACGAGCTTTATATCCACAGCAAGCTCGAACTGGCCGCCGCCTTTTGCTCCGCCCTCTACAAAAAACACAACGCCCGCCTCGCCGGCCTCTTCGCCGAGGATGCCCGCGCCGGAGAAAACGTTTT
>JBEKUQ010000402.1:0-3903 GCA_049514835.1 Verrucomicrobiota bacterium
GCCTTGAATGCCCGGGAAGGTTTGGGAGTCAATCTCCTTGGCGTATTTCTCCCGGCATAAGATCAGCCCGCCGCGCGGCCCGCGCAGGGTCTTGTGCGTGGTGGTGGTGACAAAATCGGCGTGTTCCATCGGGCTGGGATGCAGCCCCGCCGCGACCAAGCCGGCGATATGGGCGATGTCGGCCAGCAGCCAGGCCCCCACCTCCCGCGCAATTTCCCCCATCCGCTTGAAATCAATGATGCGGGGATAGGCGCTGGCGCCAACCGTGATCATGCGCGGGCGGTGTTCCTGCGCCATTTTCTGCAACTGATCGTAATCAATCAACTCATCCGACTGGCGCACGCCATAATGGACAATTTCAAAAAACCGGCCGGAGAAATTGGCCTTGTTGCCGTGGGTGAGGTGGCCGCCGTGGGAAAGGTCCATGGTCAGCATCTTGTCGCCCGGCTTGAGCATGGCAAAATAAACGGCCATGTTGGCCTGGCTGCCGGAATGGGGTTGGACGTTGACGTGCTCGGCGCCGAAGATTTTCAAGGCGCGCTCGATGGCCAGGCGCTCGACCGTGTCCACCTGCTCGCAGCCGCCGTACCAGCGTTTGCCGGGGTAGCCCTCGGCATATTTGTTGGTCAGCACCGAGCCTTGCGCCTCCAGGATGGCGGGGCTGACAAAGTTTTCGCTGGCGATCAACTCGATGTTTTCCTGCTGGCGCTGCTTTTCCAAAAAGAGCGCGCCGGCGATTTCGGGGTCCACGCTGCGCAGGCGGAGCGGGGCGGGGGTGGGATTGAGTATTTCCATTTTATTGACACGACTCTCGTGACGGCCCCCCTCGAAGGAGGTGGACAGAAAGATGTCGAGGATTTTAACGGCCAGTTCGGGCGGGGTGTTTCCCGCCCCAAGACAAAGGATGTTGGCGTCGTTGTGCTGGCGGCAGAGGGCGGCCATGTTCTCGTCGAAGACCAGGGCGGCGCGCGCGCCGGGGACCTTGTTGGCGGAGATGCTGATGCCAATGCCCGTGGAGCAGACGAGCAGGCCAAAGACGCTTTTGCGGGAGGCAACCTGCTCGCCCACGGCGTGGCCGAACTTGGTGTAATCGCACATTTCGGCCGAATGCGTCCCCAAATCCACCAGCGAAACGCCGGACGCCTGCAAATGGCGCTTGAGATGTTCCTTGAGGGCGAAACCGGCGTGGTCGGAGCCCAGCGCGATGCGGCTCTCCGGCGCGGTCGCGGCGGCCTCCGGGGACTGGGCGGTTTGATCCAGGAACTTGAGCATGGAGAGAATCCCCTGCTCGATCTGGTCGCGGCAATAGGCGTAGGTTTCGTAGGAGCCGCCGATGGGATCGCCGATGTCCTTCTCATAGTCATCCAGCGTTTCGTCAAATTCGCGCAGCAAGAACGTCTTCTCCACCGCCTGCGGAAACAGGGCGTTGATCGAATCCACGTGGCTGTGGGTCATGCCGAAAACATAATCCGCCTGCTCCACCAATTCGCGCGTCAGCCCGTGGCTGCGCGTGCTGGCAATGTCAACGCCCAGCTCGCGCAAGGCCCGCACGGCATGGACGCTGGGCGGCAGGCCTTCGACGGCCCCGACGCCGGCCGAGAGCACCCGGAAATCCTTGCGGTCCCGGACGGCGTGCTGGAAAAGTCCTTCCGCCATCGGGCTGCGGCAAACGTTGCCGGTGCAAACGAATAGAATTGTCTTCATTGCTGGCATTAGGCCGTGCCACCTTGCGCGGAGCCTGTAAAATGGTCAATCGAAAATCTTGCCTGACGCGGACCACCCAATGCTGAAACAAACGGGATCAAGGCAACTGGGTTTTTATCGCGGCGGCCCACACGGGCTGAATGTGCCACAGCGGGCCGTCCGCCGCAACCTGGGCCGCGTTCGCTTTCCCGGCTGGGGGCATTTAACATTTTGGGAGCTTCTCCGCCCTGGGCAACGTTGCGGAACCATTGAGAATTGGTCATTGAGAGTTTCAATGGGCCGCCGTCAAAACCAAACTGCGCGGCCGCATCAATTCGCCGCCCTGGATCGTTCCGGCCTGCAATCGAATCTCAATCGTTCCCGCGGCCAGCCGGACGCGGCCCAGCGCCGCGGACACGTTCGTGCCCGTGACGACCGTGCCCGACAAACTCTGTCCGCCGAAACTGACCGTGAAAGTCCCGCCCCGCGAGGCGGCAGGCGCGTCGTAAAGCAGACCGGCGTCAAAGCTCGCCGGCTCCGCCAAGCGCGCCGGCCACGCCACAAATTGATTGGTTTGCGTCCAATTCTCCACGTAGGCGTCGGTCTTTTTGCCGGGGCCGAACCGGAGTCCCCGGCCGCGCAATTCGCCATCGAAGGTGCGCAAGGTGTTGGTGGGAAATTCCGGCTGCAGCAGACGATTGGTGTCCGCCTGAACGTCGTTCGTTTCGCAATTTAAAACGACCACCGAATCGGCCTTGTCCGGCGCGTTGGCCGGAACAGAAATGCACACATCAAGTGGATTCAATCGGGACACTTTGAGCGGAGACAAACCGCCGGCTGTGTGAGCTGCGAACTCATCCGCGAGCAAATAGGCGATCCCTAAATCGGTTGACTTTAATCCGCCAACCACGAGTTGCCCGTTCGTCGGCCAGTTAAAAACGTGCAGGTAAATTGTCGCCCCGCCTCCGGGAACAAATGGCCCGTGCTCGCTGGCGCTCCAAGCATGAACTGTCGTTTCGCCCCACGTCTGCACAGGCAGGGGCGTGCGGGTGGTGCCGCGGATGGATTGGCCATTCACTTTCCACCAGGCGCCGATGCCCTGCAAAATCGCCACGTCTTTCGGATCAATGTTGCCGTCGCCCATCGGGCCGACGTTCAGCAGGATGTTCCCGCCGCGGGCGGCCGCCTTGGCCAGCAACTGGATGAAGTGCGAGGGCGGCTTGTGCGAATTGTCAAATTTGTTCCAGCCGTAGGATTCGTCGGTCGTGGGAATGCCTTCCCAGTCGCCGGCGTGGGGCGGGAATTCGGCCGGGCGGTCGGTGGTCGAATCGTAATCGCCCCAGCCGCGCAACAGGCGTCCGTTGATGACGACGCGCGGAGAGGCTTGGCGCACGGTTTTCAAGATGCGGTAATTGTCGGCCGGCGGGAGATGGGAGGGGACGTCGAACCAAAAAATATCCGGGTCGTAAATGCGAATCAGCTCCAGCACTTGGGGAATGGCCTTTTCGTCCACGTATTTGCGCGCCTTGGCCTCGAACTCCGGGTGCGTTTCCCACCAATTGTTGGAGGAAGGGTTGTGAAATTCCCAGTGGTTGCCGGGGGCGTTGGAATCGCCCCAATCCACCGCCGCCGAATAATAGAAGCCGAACTTGACTCCCTGTCTTTGGCAGGCCGCGCGCAAGTCCTGCATCGGATCATGATGCCAAGGCGTGGCGTCCATCACGTTGTAATGGTTGACCTTGGTCGGCCACATCGCCAGGCCGTCGTGGTGCTTGGAGGTGATGACGATGTAGGCCACGCCGGCCTGCTTGGCCAGGCTGACCCAGGTGTCGGCGTTGAAGTTGCTGGGAAAGAAATGGCCGGCCACCTCCGCGCGATATTCCGCGAAGGGAATCTTCAAAATCCGCATGATATGCTCGGCGTAGGTGCCGCCCTTGCGGCCCTGGTATTCGTTGCCCAGGCTGGAATAAACGCCCCAGTGCATGAACAGGCCGAAGCGCGCCTCCCGCCACCACTCCATCCGCTGGTCGCGCGTCTTCATCGAATCCCGCCACCAGGCAGAGTCCGGGCTGTCCTTGCCCGGCATGGCAAACTGCGCTGAGGCGGTTGACTCATCTGGCGTCTGCGCGGGAGCGGAGTTGGAGTGGCTGGCTGCCCAGACGGCCAGCAATAACGCGGCGGATGGAAATCGCCGCGGCCGCGGTGTGTGGGCAAGAATAG
>JBEKUQ010000403.1:0-3890 GCA_049514835.1 Verrucomicrobiota bacterium
CGTTGCTGCGCCCGGGGACGGGCGCACTCCGCCTTTGTAGTGTATCCCACCGTCTCCTCAGTATGACGACCCCTTCTCAATCGAAACGTTGGACCATCCTGCGCCGCTGCCTGCTTTGCGTCGCCATATTCTTGACAGTAATCGCGGCTTTTTACACCGAGGAAAGCTGGCGCGGCAAACGCGCCTGGGAAAATTGCAAGCGCGCCTTGGAGGCCAAAGGCCTCAAGATGGATTGGGTGGAAGAGATTCCCGCACCGGTGCCGGATGAGCAAAACATCCTGGCCGTGCCGGAAATGCAGAAATGGTTTTTTGGAAATGGCGCCACGGGATTGCTCGAGGTAATGGAGGACGTATATGACGTCGGGGATTCAAACCGCCCTTCCACCCGCATAGTCGTGGCTGATGTAGTGATTGGCCCGCAGGGAGCGATTCCCCCCAGCGGCTTCACGGCGCTGTCTTATGGAGATTCGCAAGCCAAGGCGGAGGTGAGCAGGCTGATTAATGATGCTGTTGGGCCATATTTCATTGATCCATGGAGTATTATCCGCATGTTGCGGCGGCCGGAGGAGATTCAACCGGCCAAAATCCTGTTGCAGTGCCAAACAGCCCCGACAGCAAAGGAGTTGGAGCAATTCCTGCCCAATGAGCAAATTGAACCCGCCGGCAACGGTTCCTACCAAGTGACGAGGCAAGCGTCGCGCACGGTCGCCGAACTCCTTGCCCGGTTTGCTGTCTTGGAACCGCAGTTCACGGTGATGCGCCAGGCCTTGCAGCGTCCTTACGTCCGCACGTTGGGAGATTATCAAGATCCCAAGGCCCATCCCACCCTGGCAGGATTTGGGGCTGTCGCGCGCACGCTGGCAGCACTGGCCCAATGTCATTTGTTGCAGGGCCAGCCGGAGGAAGCGTTGCGCGATCTGACTCTCAGCCAGGATCTGTGCCGTGTTCTGGAAGGCCTGCAACGCAACAGAAGGGATTTGGTGGTGATCTTGGTGCATGAGACGGTGACGGCGATTGACATTGGCGTCATCGCCGACGGGCTGCGCCGTCATGCCTGGCGCGAGCCGCAATTGGCGGCCTTCCAGGAGCAATTCCAGAAAATCAACTTCGTGTCTGACTTTAAGCAGGTCATGCTGGCGGGACCTGCCAGGGTGTCCGATTTCTATCCAAACGCAACGGCCTTAGACTTGGGGGAAATATATTTGCGCGTCCTCCTGCCGATTGAGTCCAACAAGCCCGACGCTTGGACAAGCCTGAAAGCAATCTTCGTCGGCCATTTAATCCCTCGCGGCTGGGTTTATCAGAACATGGTCCAACTCGCCAACGGCTACCAGACCATCGGTGAAAGCTCGGACTCCTCCGGTCAACGGGTGTTTCCGAAAAAAGTGGATGCCGTCGCCATTATGGCCAAGTCTCATCCTTCACCGTATAATTACTTGGCCAGGATTTCCGATCCCACCCACAGCAAGAGGTGTCGCGACACCGCCAAGATTCAAACGGAGGTTAATGAAGCCCTCATCGCCTGCGCCCTCGAACGTTACCGCCTCGCGCGCAACGCCTTTCCCGAAACCCTCGACGCCCTGGTCCCGCAGTTCCTCGCCCAAGTCCCTCCCGACCTCATCGGTGGCCAGCCTCTCCATTATCGCCGCGCCGATAACGGAAAATTTCTTCTCTACTCGGTTGGCTGGAACGAAAAGGACGACGGCGGCAAACCCGGCTCGGACGACGACTGGGTTTGGGACGATGCCGCCCGGTAGTGTGTAACTCCTCGACGGCCTGGCAAGACTCCGTCGAGCCGTGACTTTCTCCGGGGGAAAACTAAGTCAGGGCTCGACAGTCCCCTGCCCGCCGCCGGGCGCAATATGTTGACTGACTTTCGTTGGCGGTGTATTCTTTCAACATGAGCATGGCGGAAATCCTCATGGAAATACCGAAGCTGTCGCACGCGGCGCGGCGGGAAATCTTGCGCCGCATTATCGAAGCAGAGGAAGATGCCGTGACGCTGGCCGAATGTGACCAACGGGCGTTGGAGCGGTTCCAGATGCTCGACGCCATGGAAGCCGAGGATGAAAAGAACGCTGCCCGGTGAAGTATGGCGGGTGGATTTCGGCCTGGCCGCAAAGGTCCGGCCGGCGCTCATTTTGAGCGATTATCCTGAAGACGACGAATTGGCTTTGCTCGTCGTGATCCCGCATACCACCGCCGTGCGCGGCAATCGTTGGGAACTCAACGTGCCGAAGCCGTTTCTCAAAAACCCCGGCGTCTTCCATCTCCAACAGATTCAACCCATATCCCTCGCGCACTTTGAAGCCAGGCTTGGCGTTTTGACGGCGGATGAATTCAAACGGGTCAGAGGATCTTTGATTCGGCTTTTGAATCTCGGCGATTGAACCGCTCAAGCTCGCCGCCACCTTGCAAATCTATTGCTGCGCCGGCTTGCGCCCAATCCAAAGATTCTTCGCCCCGGCGTGCCATTCCAATTCCGGCATCGGCGGCGGCGCCGCCCCCGGCACCTCCAGCCGGTCCTGCGGCCGCATCTTTGTGATCCACGGTTTGTAGGAGGCCAGGTCAAAGTGGTTCCATTGCATGTTGCGCAGAATCTTCAAGTCCTCCTCCGGCATCAGCGCCGGCTCGAACCCCTGGATGTAGCGCCAGTTGCCATTCGGGTTCTTGTAAAATGTATTGTAAAAAAACGCCATGTCCGCGTTGTAAAAAATGCCGTCCCCCTCCGGCAGCCACCCTTGCAGGTCCGGGTTGCTCGCGTCCACCACCGATTCCTGCTGGTTTTGTGTGTAACGCATCCGCAGATCGCTGGTCGAACCCAGGTAAAGCGGCGCCGCCAGCAGTCCGCACAGCAGCAGGCGCCGTCCCCCGTCGCCCGGCCATTTCTCCGCCAGCCAGTCGTCAAATTGTATCGCCAGCCACACCGTCGCCGCCATCATTCCCCAATCCGCCCAGAAGCGGTCCGCCTCGAAGCCGAGCGTCCAAAAAATGGCGATCATCCAGAAGACCGGCTGGCGCAGCAGCCCTCCCGTTTCCTTGCCTTGCTGCCGCCGCCAGATATAGACCAGCGCCAGAATGGCCAGCGTGTAAAACTCCCCGTCGCTGGGCTGAAATTCCCCCACCAGCATCCATTTCGGCGCGTGCTCCTGGAAGACCGCCGCCGCCATATAGACCGCTCCATACAGAAACTCCGCCGGCTTCCCCGTCAGCAGCGCTCCGGCCGCCACGCCGCCCGCCCAGCACGCCGCCAGCCAGAGGGTCTCGCGCCACGCTCCCGCCATGAAAAAACCGGCCAAAACAAACGCCCACAAATACCACGCCCCATGCACCCAGACGGACAGGGCGAACCCCAACGTTGTCAAACCTAACTTTATCCACGTCGGCCTCCCCGTCCGCTCCCGCCCCCAGGCGAACAGGATGCAGATGAACACCCCTTCGCTCAGCAGAAACGGCCGCCCCTGGTCCAGCCGCACCATCAAATTGGGCAGCGCCACCAATTGCGCCAGCAGCGCCCCCATCCACGCCTCGGGCCGGCGCAGCCACGGCAACCCCGCCAGATAAACGCACCACATCATCGCCACCACCGAAAAACTCATCAACCCGTCCTCGTCCCACCCGGTCGCGCGATGCAGTTGGCGCAAAACCCAATCCCAGCCGGGACTGTGGTCAATTTTGTATTCCGGCCGGAGAACAATGATCTGGTTGTACTCCCTGTCCGTCATCACCTTGGCCACGTGCCGCCGCGCGTCACCCCCGGGAACGAAGCCGTAGGAAATGATCCGGAAGCCGATCATCATAAACGCGGCCAGCACAACCATCCAGACCAGCAAAGGAACGTAGCGTTGCAGCCGCGGCGGATTCATGGCCTCAACTGCGCACCTTCCTCA
>JBEKUQ010000404.1:0-3862 GCA_049514835.1 Verrucomicrobiota bacterium
GCCCTTATGGTCTTGTGGCAGTTTAGGTCATTGCTCTGTGTCATCCTTGCGCTGCTGCCGGTGGCCATCGGCAGCACTTGGATGGCGGGGCTGATGGGCAAGACGGGCCTTCCCTTCAACCCCGCCGACATCATGACCCTGCCCCTGGTCATTGGCATCGGCGTGACCAATGGCATTCACATCCTCAATCGCTTCGCCGAGGAGCAGAATCCCGGCATCCTGGCCAAGAGCACGGGCAAAGCCGTTCTGGTCTCCGGCCTGACCGCGATGACCGGTTTCGGCAGCTTGATCCTCGGCCGCCATCAGGGCATCCAGAGCCTTGGATTGGTCATGACCATTGGCATCGCCACCTGCATGGTCGCGGGCTTGACCTTTCTGCCCGCCGTGCTGAATCTTCTGGTGCGGCGGGGATGGACCCTGCAAATAAAAAGACCCGGCAGCGACAATGCAAGGTCGCTGCCGGACCCGGAGGAACCGAGGAAAAAACCTAAAGACGGTTAGTGCCTCAATTGATGAAGACAGCATAAGCATAATCTCAAAAAAGTCAATCCATATCTTGAAAACAATTGTGGACGAAGCAGAGAATTCAGCGAGGGCCATTTCGATGCCTTTATCGTTAAAATTCTTTTGCCCCCGTCCGGCCCGCACTCCCGGCCGTGTGGCCGCTTGGTTTTGCGCCTGCCTTGTCTTCCTGGCGGGCGCCGCCTGCCAGGCGCAGGCCGACGGCGGGACCGCCCAGGCCGGCCATGAGGCCGTTCCGCCGTTGTCTCTCACCAATGCCGCCGCGGAGGGTGAATTCATCGCCGGGCCGGCCTATTCCGATTACCGTTTGACCTTGGAATCAGGACGCCGCCAGGAGATTCTCGGTCCGCTCTTTTCCGCGCAACAAACCGACACGCAATGGCAATGGGACCTGCCTCCCTTCTGCTACACCCGCACCCCGGACGTGGATTGGACCGAGGCGGAATTCCTCTATCCGCTCTTCACCTGGCGGCGCTTCGGCACCGAATACCGCGTCCAGCTCTTCCAGCTCTTGAGTTTTTCCGGCGGCAAAACCCAGCCCGGCCCCAACTCCCGGCTTTTTACCTTGTTCCCCATTTACTTTCAGCGCCGCTCCGACGACCCGAATCTCAACTACACGGCGGTCGTTCCATTTTACGGGCATTTGCAGAACCGCCTGTTCCACGACGACATCAAGTTTGTCCTCTTTCCGCTCTATGCCGAGACGCGCAAGCGCGACGTGGTGACGGATAATTATCTGTATCCAATCTTCCATCTGCGCTCGGGCGGCAACGTGACCGGCTGGCAATTCTGGCCGGTGCTGGGCGTCGAACAGAAGACGCCCGCGCCCGTCACCAACACCGTGGGCGAAGTCGGGACGGCGGGCGGATACAACCGGTTTTTCGCCGCCTGGCCCTTGTTCTTCAAGGACCGCTCCGGCGTGGGCACCACCAACCAGGAGAACCGCCTGGTGATCATGCCCTTTTACAGCCGCCTGCGGTCGCCCATGCGCGACGAGAATTGTTATGGCTGGCCGATTGGCTACTGGCGCATCGAGGACCGGGCCAGAAAATATCGCGAGCAGGATTTTTTCTGGCCGTTCTTTGAGTTCGCGCGCGGGGAAAAACATGTGACGCGCATCTTTCCCTTTTACAGCCGCGCCTCCGGCAACGGGCTGGAAAATGACTTTTATCTCTGGCCGCTTTACAAGTTCCTCAAGGTGGAAACTACCGCCCTGGAGCGCGAGCGCACCCGCATCGCTTTTTTCCTCTATTCCGACATCCGCGAGAAGAACCGCCAGAGCGGCCAGACCATGCACCGGGTGGATTTCTGGCCCTTCTTCACCTATTCCCGCGACCTGGACCAGAAGCAGCGCTGGCAGGCCGTGTCCTTGCTCGAACCGTTTTTCGTCAACAACCGCAGCATCGCCCGCGACTATTCGCAGCTCTGGTCCCTCTGGCGCGCGGAGAAGGACCGCCAGACCGGCGCCGCCAGCCAGTCGCTCCTGTGGAATCTTTACCGCCACGAGTCCGGCCCGCAGTCCAAAAAAGTCTCGCTCTTGTTTGGTCTTTTTCAGTATCAATCCGGCGACAAAGGCGCAAAATGGCGTGTGTGCTACATTCCCATTGGCAAAAAAGCGGCTAATCTGACGGACGCAGCCCGGCCCTGATATGTTTCAGAATATAGGCGAAATCATGATTTTGTTCTGGCGGACGCTGCGCGCGGTGCCGCTGGCCTGGCATCAGCGCCGCAAGATCTTTGACCAGCTTTTTGAAATCGGCAACGGCAGCCTCATGATGGTTTGCATCCTCTCCTTGTTTATCGGCGGCGTCCTCGCCTTGCAGACCGGCCCGGAACTGGTCAAACGGGGCTTGAGCTTTGTTTTGGGCGGCATGGTGGGCGAATCCATCTGCAAGGAACTGGCCCCGGTGCTGCTGGCCATCCTCATCGCCGGCCGCAGCGGCTCCGCCATGTCCGCCGAAATCGGTTCCATGCGCGTTTACGAGGAGATTGACGCCTTGCGCACCATGAACATTGATCCGGTCGCTTACCTGGTCCTGCCGCGCATGCTGGCCATCGCCCTCGCCCTGCCCACCTTGGTGCTCTTTGCCATTCCCGTCGGCTGGCTCGGCGCCGCCTTCATTTCCGCCATCAACAGCCAGATCGCCGTCGGTTTCAACGTTTTCTTCCAGGACTTGCGCGACGTGGTGGACGCCGGGGACGTGGCCAACGGCGTCTTCAAATCGTTTGTCTTCGCCCTGGCCATCGGCATTATTTCCTGCCACCAGGGGCTGATCACCCGCGGCGGGCCGCGCGGCATCGGCCGTAGCGTCACCAAGGCCGTCGTCAATTCCATCGTCTGCATTTTGATCCTGGATTATTTCCTCACCCGCGTGCTGATTTACGTGCAAAAATGAATGCGCCCGCCCAGGCTACCCCCAATGTGTCGGTGGAAGTGCGAGACTTGCGCAGGAGCTTCCAGGGCGAGGCGGTGCTCAAAGGCATCAACCTCCAGATCCCCCCGGGCCAGATCTTCGTCATCATGGGGCCCAGCGGCAGCGGCAAGAGCGTGCTGCTCAAGCACATCATCGGACTGCTCAAGCCCGACAGCGGGGAAATCCTCATTCAAGGCGAATCCATCGCCTCCCCCGGCATCCGGGACAAATACCGCATGGCCATGGTCTTCCAGTCCGCCGCCCTCCTGACTTCCCTCACCGTCGCAGAAAATGTCGGCATTTACCTCAGCGAACACCGCTTGATTCCGCCGGAGGAAATCGCCCGCATCGTCGCCGCCAAACTGGAAGTCGTCGGCCTCCAAGGCGAGGAAGACCGCATGCCCAGCGAACTCTCCGGCGGCATGCAAAAGCGGGTCGCCATCGCCCGCGCCCTGGTCATTGACCCGCAGTTGGTTCTGTTCGATGAGCCGACCTCCGAACTGGACCCCTTGATGGCCGTCGTCGTCGGCCAGGAAATCCTCAAGCTCAAAAGCCTCACCCAGGCCACCTCCATCGTCGTCACCCATGACCGCAATCTGGCCTTTGGCGTCGCCGACCGCATGGCCATGATCTCGGAGGGTGAAATCCTCTTCGTGGGCGCGCCGGAACAATTCAAGAACCACGCCGACCCCCGCATCCGCGACTTTATTTACGCCGAACTCCCGCCCTCCCATTCCTCCGCCAAGCGCACCGACCCAATCCCCCTAAAGTTATGAAAGACTCCATCGAAACGCGGCTGGGCTTGTTCTTCGCCCTGGCCATCATCACCGCCCTGGTCATCATGGAATCCCTGGGCACTTTTGCCTTTTTCCAACGGGGCTACCACTTGCACGCCTTGTTCAAAAGCGTCCAGGAACTCAAGGTCG
>JBEKUQ010000405.1:0-3853 GCA_049514835.1 Verrucomicrobiota bacterium
TTGCAGAATGGGGAAACCCCGGCCGCCTTCATTGATTCGATTCTCCCTCACCGCGCCAAGTTTCGCGGACCCGAAGTAGCTTATTGGTTGCACATGGACGCGGACTCCGTTTGTGGCCTTATCAAGTCCGGCCGCCTGGCAGGAACGATGCCCAAGAAACACTGCGACGGTTGCACCGTCACCCGCGAATCCCTTGTCCAATTCTTGACAAAGAACGTCGTCACATGACCTTGGCCCGGAACATTTTCATTTTTGGCGGGAGGACCCCGGACGCGACGGCTCCGGCGCAGCGCGGCAAGGCGGTTGCCGCGCTGCTTTCCATTTTTGCAATTTGCGCATTTGATGCGCGCCAGATTGGCGTTGAGGCGGCGCAAGCGGGGCAACCCGCCCTTTTGAAACCAACTCAGCCCACAGCCGCGCCAGTTTCTTCGTGGATGCAGAAACTGGTTGCGGCTCAATTTTGCACCGTCAAATCATCCACAGCAAAGACGGCGGACCCTCCGCTGAAAAAAGAACCCATCCACTAAAATGAACAAATCGCATCCACACGAAAACGCAGTTGCCCCTTCCGATCCCGCCGCCTCCATTCCGCCCGAAATTCAACTTCTTCTCGACAAAGCCCCGCGTCCGATCCGCTCTAATTTTCACCTCTGGCTTGAAGCTGTGCTCGCAATGGACGCGGCGAAGCACAATCGGCGAATCGCCCGGATTTATGCCCGCCGCCTTGGCGTCCGCCCAAGCTACCTTTGGACCAAACGCGCTCAATTCCGAAAGCACGGCCATATCGTTCTCCTGGACCGGCGCTGGACCGCCGATTTATGGGCAGGCCGCCCCGAAGGCTTGCCTCGCCTGGCTGTCGAATGCCTCAAAAAGCTGGCCGTAGAACAGAAATTGCCGGCCGCCGAAGCCATCCGCGCCTTCAAAAAAAGGTTGTGGCGCTGGCGCAGGGGCGATTCATCGGCGCGCATCCCCGGCTATGCCAGCCCGCCGGAAGGCAAGACTCCTGCCGGCTGGTCCTGGCGCAACCTGGCCCGCTTTATTCCTTCCCGATCCCGGACCCCCGCCCCCGGCCCCGCATTGCTCAAGTTTGAAACAACGATCCGCCGCCAAGGCAACGCGCTGGTATATTCCACGCGCCAGACTTTCCCAAAGGCCGCCGCCCTTGCCCGATCCGCCGCAACCTTTAACGCGGCCCTGCCATGAAGCTCCGCTCTTTTCAAAACAGCCCGCCCGGCGCGCCAGGATGCCCGCAGCGCGTTTCCGGGGTATCAACCCCCCGCCTCGCGCTGAAAGCCCATTGCAACCCCCTTTCCGCCCCGGCTACCCCTAAAATCAAGCCTCTTGCACCAATTTTCCCGCAATCCGGCGAAATGGAGGGTTTGTTATGACTTTGCCGCCGCCGCCAGCCTTCACCGCGTCCGCCATTGCCGATGCGCTGGGTTGCACCGCGCCGGCCGTCCGCCAGCGCCTTGACGGGATTCCCAGCCAAAGCCGCGTTGTCCAGGGCGGCCCGGCGCTGGCCTGGCCCATTGCCGCCTTGCCCGCCGCCATGCAGACCGATCTTGAGGCGAAAGCCGATGCCCGCGGCTTCCGCAGCGCCCTTCACTTGCTCGCGCAACCGGCCCCGGCCTGGCAACCAAAAATGTCCCTTGCGGAAGCCGCCCCGGCCGCCGTGGAAAAAGCCGCCAAGTTGCAACGGGCGCTGGCGCCGGCGCTGGCGCGCCTGGACGATCCCGCGCCGAATGCCGCCGAATCCGAAAAGCGCGGATTGGAGGAATATCGCCAGCAATTCGGCCACGGCGTCACCGGCCGTCACTGGCGCAGACTACTTCACCGGACCTTGGAACGCGACGCCGGCGCGCGCGCCTGGCAGCGCCTTGAACTTTACCTGGATGACGATGCCGGCCGCATCGTCCCCGCCAGCCGCGCCAGCATCCTTGCCCGCGAACTCCACGCGCCCCTTGCCGACACCCTGGACGCCCTGGAAAGCAAGGTGCATCCAACCGCAGACGACCGCGCCTTTTTGTTCCATGAAGCCTTCACCCATTTTGAAACTCTACTTGAACAAAGCCAGGCCCGGCCGGCGCGCCGCCGCCTCAAAACGTCTCTAATTGATTATCTTTTCTGTGCCGTGCCCGGCCTGGCCAAAACTGCCAAGTCCTTCCGCCAGGTCTTTTCCATGAAATTCCGCTCTTGGCAGAATGGCGGCCGGAATCGCGAAGCCGTCCGCGATGCCAGGTCAATCCGCAGCGGCAACTTCCGGCGCCCTGACTTCGCCGCCGATGAAGCCAAAATCCGAGATGAAGCCATTTTGCACGGCGGCAATGAATCCCTGGCTTACCGCAAGTTGCGCCAACGCGGCGAATTGTCCCCGGCCTTTGTCCAGTATTACGACTTCGATCCGCGCCGGAACAAGAGCTATATCCCCGGCGCGGTCCGCGCCTCCATCACGCCGCAAGTGGAAATGTGCGGCCCGATCCATCGCGGCCCCTGGCTCGCCAAAATGCGCGGCCCCTACATCCCTCGCGATTGGTCCGGCGTCTCCCCGGCTGACTGGTTTTCAGCGGATGACATCACGTTTAACAGCTATTTTTTCAACTACGACGAAGCCGGCGAACTCCACATTGAGCGCGGGGAATGCCTGGTTTTGATTGATCTCCGCACAGGTTACATTCTTGACTACGTTTTGATTGCCGGAAAATACAACGCCCGGCATATCCGCAAGCTAATTCTCCGCGCTCACGATAAGCACGGTCTGCCGCACATCGGATTTTACTTTGAACGCGGCGTCTGGAAAGCCCGGATGATTGCAGAGCTTGACAGCAGGCACTCCCTTCACTGGCGCGAGACGGAATGCGGATTGCAGGAGCAAGGCATCGGCCTGACGGTCCGCCACGCCACAACACCCCGCGCCAAAACCATTGAATGCCTTATTCGCATCTGGCAGGAGCGCCAGCGCAACGAACCCGGCTTTGTTGGCTTCAATGAACGCACTCAGGAAATGGAACGGATGCAGGACAAAATCGCCCGCGCCCGCCGCCACAAACTTGACCCCGGCTCTTTCCTTCTGCCAATGAAGGAATGGGGCGCGCGCCTTGACGCCACTTTTGAGGAATTCAACGCGGACCCGCAGAACGGCAAAATGCTGGCCGGCGCTTCACCCTCTGAAGCCTGGCGCGCCGGCCTGGACGGCAAGCCCCTTCGCAAACTGCCTGATAACGCCCGCTATTTGCTCGCCTCTCACTGCAAGAAAGTGAAAGTTGGCCAGCATGGAATTAGCCTGACTATTGGAGGCGAGCGGATGCTTTACGCCAATGAGCAGGCCGGCGCTCTGATTGGCCGCGAAGTCCTGGCTTATTATCATGTTGACTACCCCGACTTGCTCACCGTTGCCGATTTGAACCGCCAAAACTCTTTCACCGTGAAACGCCTTCTTTTACCCGCCATGTCCGCCACAAAGGAGCAGCTTGGCGAAGTTCACGCCGCCATTGCTGGACACCGCCGCGCCGCGAAGGTGATTTATGGCAACATCCGCCATCCGGCCATTTCCACAATCACCCGCGACAATGAACAGGACGCCGCCACGGCCGCCCTTGGCGACTTCGATAACCGTGAAGTGGCCGCGTTTGAAAGCGAACAGTCCGCCACTACGCGCAAGCTCCGTAAAATCCAGCGGACCGCCGCTGTCACCGGCATTCCAGTCCCGCGCAACATCCGCAACCCAGATCGAGTGCAACAAGACATGGAAGAGGAACAAAAGATTTTGGAACGATACTCGCGCCGCCAGCAACCCTCCACACTCCAAACACCATGAGCTTGACCGTTATCCGCCCGGAAGCCGTTGCCAGCAAAT
>JBEKUQ010000406.1:0-3837 GCA_049514835.1 Verrucomicrobiota bacterium
CGCCACATAACCCAGCCCCACCCCCGCCAGCATCAGCCCGAAATGGAGCCGCGTTAAACTCCGCTTCCACAGCCCGTCCGGCGCGTTGCACTTCGCGTCCGCCAGCCGCGGCGCGATATAATAAATCGCGCCGAACATCGTCATTCCCACGAACCCGTAACGGAACAGGTCGCGTTGCGCCGTGGTGAAGAGGGTGAAATCCGTCAGCGCCCCCACCGGCGGCAGCGCCCCGGCCGCCTGCTGCGCGCCGGCGATCACCCAAAAAAACAGCCCCGCGCCGGTGAAGCGCAGGCAGGCCCTGGCCTCCGCCGCCGGCCTCGCGCCCGCCATCGTCATATATAAATTCATCGCCACCGCCGCAATCGGGATGATGGTCAGCACCGTTCCCACCAGCGACACGCTCACCAGCCACGCCGGCAGCGGCGCCCCGCCGGGGATGCCGCCCCAGCTCCCCGCCATCGCCAGCGTCCAAAACGCCAGCGCCGCCTGATCATAACTGTGCAGCGGCCGGCCCGTCAGTTTGGGCATAAAATAAAAAATCGGCGCCAGCCCGGCCAGGCCAAAAAACACCGTCTCCAGATTGTGCTCATACCACCAGTTGACCGAGGCCTGGAGGACGCCGCGCGCCGGCGATCCCAGCAGCAGCAGCGCCGCCGTCGAAAAGATCCACGCAAACCAAAAAAGCGCCCCAAACACAAACCATTGCGACGGATACAGCGCCCCCGCCTCGCGTTGCCGAAAGGTGAGCACCCCGCAAATTCCCATCAGCACGTAGGACAACAGCAAAAGCGGCGCGACCGCCCCCGGCATCTCAAACGCCTCGTAGCCGGACCCGCCGCCGCACAAAATGGCCCAGACACCCGCCGCCACCGCCGCGTTCCAGCCCAGCGCTCCCACCGCCGCCACCACCGGTCCCGCCAATCGCGTCCGCCCCAGCCGGCAGAGCAGCCACAGCCCGACCCCCAGCGCGGCCGGAACGCCAAATCCGTAAAGCAGCGCGGCCTCCGCCGCGGCGTGGACGCGCCCGTAAGTGAACATCGGGCCGGAGGCCAGGAAAGCGGGGTCGTGCAATTTCAGGGAGCAGAGCAGCGCCAGCAACAACGCGAGCAGAAGCCAGACGACGGCCCCGGCGAAGAGGCCGAGCAACGGCACCGCGCCGGTGGCTTCGAGTTCGGTCCTGGAGACCGGGGCGGCAACGGGCGCTGGAGCTGGGGCTTCGGTCAAACTCACGGTTATCTGCTCCTAATCTTAATCTTAATCATAATCTTAATCTCCTTCGTGCATCGTGTTCATTAAATTAAGGGGGGATTAAGATTAAGATTAGGATTAAGATTAAGAATGGTTGCACGACAAAATGAAATTCTCCCGTCGGCAGCGCCTGCTTCATTTATCATTTATCCTTTATCATTTATAATTTTCACTCATACGGGTTTTTCGCCGCGGCGACGGGCGCGAATTCCTTGGCGGCGCGTTGCAGGAGGTTGGAGCGGCCCGCCGCGGGGTCCTGCCATTCCTGCAAAATCAATTCCTTGGCCCGCGCCACCGGCACGCGCACAAATCCCTTGTCCTTGTCCGCCCAGTCGTAGCCGTTGAGCAGGGGCGCGTTGGCCGCGTCGAAATCCGCCTTGATCTTGAGCCGCTCGACCGCGCGGGCCTGCGCCAGGGAGTGCGCCTGGGTGTAGGCGCGCATCAGCCAGACCAGCCAGGCCATCAGCAAAAAGGCTCCGGCCACGGCCAGCACGGTTAAAAGATTGCCGTTCTTCCGGCTGGTGGATTCAGTGTTCATGTCCGCCATCCTGCTTCATTTTATAATTCATCCTTTATCATTTATAATTTCCTATTTCGCCACGGCGCTGGCGGGAGGGACATACACCTCCATCGCCTCGGCAATGCGCGGGTCCTTCAACGGATAGACCGGATGCCGCGCCAGCGACCAGAGAAAGAGTTTGGCGAGCAAACCGCCCATGAACATCAGGCAGGCCCCGTCCATCAGCAGGCCGCGCGTGACGAAGGGAAAGGCAAAATGGAAAACGCCGGACGGGTGCAGACTCGGCATGATCTGGAACTCCAGGTCCACAAAGTGCATCAGCCAGGCCCAGGCGCACAGCGGCAGCATCACCGCCAGCCTCAGCTTGACGTCAATCCGCAAGAGCGCGAGGAACGGCACGAAAAAGTGGCCGAAAATAATGATGATGGCCCCGGTGAACCACCACGTCCCGTTCTCCCGCAGCACGTACCAGAACGTCTCCTCCGGCATGTTGGCGTTCCATATAATAAAGTATTGTCCAAAGCTGATGTAGGCCCAGAACACCGTGAAGGCGAAGAGGAGCGAACCGATCATGTAATACGTGTTCTCCCGCACCAGCTCCCGCAGCGCCGTCGTCCGCTGCAAAATCATCGTGATCACGTACACCGTGGCCAGCGTCATCCAGACGCTCGCCGCGAAATACCAGACCCCGTACATGGTCGAAGCCCATTCATACATCAGCCCTTTGATCCACATGATGGCCGCCAGTGTCAGCGTCAGCGCGAATAGCACGATGCCCAGGCAGGAATAAAACCGCATCCGGTGCGTGCAAAGCGCCGCCCCCGACTTGTCCTGTTCCAGTGACCAGTGGCGCAGACGGCTGGGAAAAAACCACCACACCGCGAAGCAAGCCGCCGCCGCGATGTAAAAACCGTTCATGGTGAAGAGCGGGTACTTGACCGCCAGCGCGTGATCCGGCCGCCCCAGTTTGCCCATCCAGTCGTAGATTTTGGGCGCGAGCACGGCGATCGGCGCAAACAACACCAGCATCGGCCAGCCCGCCAGACAGGCCAGGTGCTCGCAAAAACGCCGCGTCGGCACCGACCAGCTTGCGTCAAACAAATGATGCACCATCACCAGGAACCATCCGCCCAGGCACAGGCTCAGGTAAAACATGAAGGCCAGCAGCCAGGAAAACGCAAACTGCCTCCACCGCTCCGGGCTGGTGGCCGTGCCGATCCCCGCCCCGATCGCGCCGACGATCATCAGGATACACGGCACCTTCCGCCACCGGGCCAAATCCAGCGCCGCCACCGATGAAGATGGAGAATCCGCGTTCATAATCTTAATCTCATTTCTTGAACTCCCCCCGTTTGGCCTCCGGCAGGTCCTCGACCGTGGCCAACTGGCTGCGTTGCAGCGCGCGCACGTAGGCAATGATCGCCCAGCGGTCTTCCACCGGAATGAGCGGCCCGTAGGCCGGCATGAGCGGCAGTTTCCCGACGGTCATCGTGTTGAAGATCTCGCCGTCCTTCATCTCGATCAGCCGCTGGCTGTGGAAATCCGCCATGCTCACCATCCCGTATTTGCCCGTGATCCCCTTGCCGTCTCCCGCCGGGCCGTGGCACGGCAGGCAATAAATCTGATAACGCTCCTGGCCCCGGTCCAGCAACTGCCGGGTGATGGCCAGCGGGCCGGTATCAATGAAATTCGTCGTGCCCGTGATCCGCCCGGTGTTCATCGGGGCCTCTTCGTACGGATACACCGGCTTGCCGGCGAGGAGCACGATTTGCCCGTTGACTTCATAAGGCAGGCTGCGCTCGACCGTGCCTTCGGGCCGCGCCCGCGAACTGCGCCCGTCGGCGAAGAATTCGCTCGGCGTCTGCGGGCGCGCTTTGTTCATGCGCACCATGTCGGGAAACAGCTCGATGGGCGGCTGGCGCGACTTGCTGCCGCGAAAACCGGCCAGGCCGATCACCGTCACGCAGTTCAGGAAAAATATAAGGTAAAAGTAGCGCATTATTCCTCGACGTATTCAATGTGCCGGCTGCCCAGCGATTCCAGCAGCGCGCGGGTCGCCGTCTCCGAGT
>JBEKUQ010000407.1:0-3837 GCA_049514835.1 Verrucomicrobiota bacterium
CCGGCGATATAAAGATTGCCAGAACTGTCTTCCGCTAATCCCGTACTCGCTCCCGAACTCCATCCCGTGGCGTATTGAAAATCGTCCACCGTCTGCCAGGCGGCCCAAGTGCCGTTCCCCAGGTAGGCGCTCTTGCGCACCAGCCAGTGGGTGCCACCCGTTGTGAAAGTCGCCGATCCCAGCGCGTACAAGTTCTGGGCGGAATCAATTCCAATAGAGACGAAGCCGGTGGCCGTGGCGGAAGGGTAAGTATAGTCCTGGATGGTCTGCCAGGTGGCGCCCGCATCGCTGCTGCGCATCACGAGCGCGTGGTTGAGGTTGGCGGAATCCTGGCCGCGTCCGGCGACATAGAAGTTGCCCAGGCCATCGGCGCCGCAGCCAAAAGCGAAAGAGTGGTGCCCCAAAGTGTATTGAAAATCATCCACGGTTTGCCAGGTTTGTGCGGGGAGGGTGGAAGGGGCGGCGACCGCCAGCGCCAGGAGCGCGGCGCGAAGGAACTTGTTTGAGTTTGTCTTATTCATTTTATTATTTTTTAGTTGTTCAATTTTGGAACCAGGGATATTAACCGTCCCCATTAGCCAATCTTTCAAGCATCCGCGCGATTTCTTGAAATAGTTGTAAGAAACGGCCCCGCCAGCCGGTTTATACGGTGGATGGAACTTGAAGTGTGAACGGAACCAACTATGTTTCGGGCGATGAACCAGCCAGCCATGTTCCCTCCTGCGCGCATGATGACTGAGTTGCCGGATGAATTCATTCCGACGCGCAAGAGCCTGCTCAGCCGCCTCAAGAGCTGGGACGATGACGACAGTTGGCGCGACTTTTTCAATACTTACTGGAAGCTGATTTACGCGGTGGCGATGAAAGCGGGTTTAACCCACACCGAAGCCGAGGACGTGGTGCAGGAGACAGTGCTGGCCGTGGCCCGCAGCATCGGACGGTTTAAATATGACCCCGCTGTCTGTTCGTTCAAGAGCTGGTTGATGCAGGTGACTCGCTCCAAAATCGCCAATCAATTCCAGAGGCGAAAAAGGCATCCGTGGCCGCCGGAGCCGGTCACGAATGCCGGCCCCGGCACGTCGCTCCTGGGGCGGTTGGCCGATCCGTCCGGCCCGGCGCTCGATGCGGTTTGGGAGGCCGAGTGGCAAAAGAACCTGATGGAGGCAGCCATTCAAAGGGTCAAGCGGCGCGTTCCCATCGAGCAATACCAGATATTTGATTTTTACGTGTTGAAGAAATGGCCGGCCCGTAAAGTGGCGCAAACGCTCAGGGTCAGTGTCGGACGGGTTTACCTGGCCGGCCACCGCGTCTCTCGTCTGATCAAGCAAGAGGTCGAACTGCTGGAGAAAAAAGGAGTATGAATTCCGGCGTCGAACCCGACCCCAAAGCGCAGACACCGCCGGAGTTTCGCCCGCCAGAACACCCGGAGCCGCCGGTGATTCCCGATCATCAACTGCTGCAGTGCATCGGCCGCGGCAGTTATGGAGAAGTCTGGCTGGCCCGCAGCGTGACCGGGGCTTACCGGGCCGTCAAGATCGTGTATCGGCAGGACTTCGACCACGAGCGCCCCTTCGAGCGCGAGTTCTCGGGCATACTGAAGTTTGAGCCGGTCTCCCGCAAGCACGACAGCCAGATGGATATCCTCCATGTCGGCCGTGGCGCGGACTATTTCTTCTATGTGATGGAGCTGGCCGACGATCAATTCACCGGCCAGCAGATCAATCCGGACGCTTATGCCCCCAAGAGCCTCAAAAGCGAGATGTTCAACCGCGGCAAGCTGCCCTTCGAGGAGTGCGTGCAGATCAGCCTCTCCTTGACGACGGCTTTGGAAAACCTGCACAGCGAGGGACTGGTCCACCGCGACATCAAGCCTTCCAACGTCATTTACGTCAATGGCGTCGTCAAGCTGGCCGATATTGGCCTGGTCACCAGCGTGGATGCTTCGCGTTCTTTTGTGGGCACCGAGGGTTTTGTTCCGCCGGAAGGCCCGGGCACGCCGCAGGCCGATCTCTACAGCCTGGGCAAATTGCTCTACGAACTCTGCACGGGCAAAGACCGGCAGGAATTCCCGGAACTTCCCGCCAATCTGGATGCCTGGCCCGACCGCGAAGGTCTGCTGGAACTCAACGCCGCCATTGCCAAGGCCTGTCGCGAGGACCCTGGCCAGCGTTACCCATCAGCCCAAGCAATGCACAAGGAACTGCTTCTGCTGCAAAGCGGCAAATCGCTGGCGCGGCTGCACGCCGCCCAACGCAGTCTGGCCAAGGTGAAAAGGGTCGCTGTGGCAGCCAGCGCGGTTGTTCTGGTGCTGGCGGCGGGGTTAAGCCTGGCGACGACGGGATGGCGTCAGGCGCGCCTCTTGGCGAACTTCGAACGCCTTTCCAGGAAGCGTTTAGCGGACGATCAGACACAGTGGCCCAACGATCCCGCCCAATGGACGAGCAACATTCTGAATTTGGTGGGGGTTCTGGACAACGAACACAAATACGCGGAGGTGGACAAGCTTTTCGAAAGCCTTCTCCCATCGTCAAACATGAGTCAAAGTCAGCGGGCGAATGCCCTGGCTTACACCGGCTACCTCCGCGCCCGAAGTGGCCGTTTTGACGAGGCCGCCGCCGATCTGAAACGCATGGTCGAAGCAGACCCTTCGGAGCCTTGGGGTTGGTATGTGCTGGCACCGCTCCTGATTCAATCCGGGCAAATCGCCGAATATCAAAGCCACTGCAAAGCGCTGTTGAACCGTTTCGGCACGACGAGTGACCCCATCGCCGGCGGGCGCGCCGCCAAGGCTTGTTTACTGTATCCATCCGCCGTTGGACCGGAGGAACTGAAGCTGGCCAACAAGCTGGCGGACAACGTGGTGGCCAGTGGCGAGAACAGTCCTTTTTTACCTTGGTACCAACTGACGAAGGGACTGGCCGAATATCGCCAGGGGCATTTCGCCAGCGCAGCCCGATGGATGGAGCGCATTCAGAAAGAACCCAAGTTGGATGATCTTCCGGACACTTGCCGGGCTGACACCTATCTTGTGTTAGCCATGGCGCGCCGCCAACTTAACCAATCCGACGAGGCTCGCGTGGCATTGGCTCGCGGTTTGGAAATCGTGCGCACGAAATTGCCGAAGCTGGACAGCGGAGACTTAGGCGAATGGTACGATGTCTTGATGACTTACATTCTGATGCGCGAAGCCAAAGAGATAGCCGAAGGTCCGCACGACGGCGAGCTAGAGTAGCGATGCAAGATAATCTCACGAAGAATTCGCACATTTCCACAGAATGATTTGAAAGCCCAGAAAAGAGTGCGACTTTAACCGAGTTTTCATGGTTGAGGGGTGGGCGGCAGCGTAGACGTTGATTTGCAAGGCAACGATTCAAAAGGTCTCCACTACATTTTTGGGGTCGTCTCGGGGGCTTTTGGGGGAGTTGGAACTTGCGCCCGGCATATGCGCGGTGGCGGCTGGGGAGGCAACTGCCAACCCAATTTCTCCAAGACCTGCAAGGCCACCTGAATGCGCCCTTTGGCATCGCCTTCTCGCAAGACGGACGCCGCTTGATTTCCGCCTGTGGTGGGCGCGAAGCCGTCAAGCGCTAGGATGTTGGCACACGCCAGGAACTGTTGAACCTCTCCGGCGCCGGCTCTCTTCTTAATAGGGCATTGTGGAGCGCTGATGGCGACACCATCCTCGCCGGCTCGCCATGGCAGGCCTGGCACGCGCCGTCCTGGGAGGAAATCGCCGCCGCGGAGGCGAAGGATCCGCCTTCGCCGGGCGAGGGCGGGCAGGGGAAAGTGGAGGCTCAACAACCATGAACCCTTGCCGCGACGAAGCCTTGTTTCGGT
>JBEKUQ010000408.1:0-3837 GCA_049514835.1 Verrucomicrobiota bacterium
TCGTGTTGGCGCAGCCATGCTTTAGGTTCGTAACGTCGAAATCCCGTGAGTTTATCTCCCAGATATTGAGGGGCTCGCGGCGCTTGCCCCTCCCGTTTCTAACCCTTTCCCCGCTTTGTCGGGCGAGCGAATGGGCAAATCGCAGGGTGGCGGTGTCAGGCTGCGGCAAGGCAAATGCTTACCAGGGAATATAGTTTGACTTTGCCGGGCTGGGGTGTAGAATGAAAGCCTCGCGGTGAATCAAAATGACCACAGTGGGCAAGATGTGACCAGTGGCGAGCCATGCTGCAGAATTACAAAAACAACGGTTGCTTCGACGAGATGCTTGATGGCACCGGCGCGACCCGGGCGCATTATCAGAAGTTCCGCAGTTTGTTGGAGGAGATCCCGGCGGATGACTTCAGCCAGCGGCGCAACTCGGTGGACCTGGCGTTTCTGCGGCAGGGGATCACCTTCAACGTGTATGGCAACGAAAAAGGGGCGGAAAAGATTTTCCCGTTCGACCTGATTCCGCGCATCATTCCGGCGAGCGAATGGGAGTTTCTGGAGCGGGGGCTGGCCCAGCGCATCACGGCCCTGAACCTGTTCTTGCAGGATATTTATCGCGATCAAAAAATCCTCAAGGACGGGGTGATCCCGCCCTACTACGTGTTGTCGGGCAAGCATTTTCGGCGCGAATTTGTCAACTTCAAGGTCCCGCGCGACATTTACATTCATATCTGCGGGACGGACCTGATCCGCGGCGGCAAGGGCGAATGGATGGTGCTGGAGGACAACGGCCGCTGCCCGTCCGGGGTGAGTTACTTGCTGGAGAACCGCCGCGCCATGAAGCGGAGTTTTCCGGGGATGTTCGAGTCCATTGGGGTGCAGCCGGTGGAACATTATCCGGAGGAACTGCTGAAGATGCTGCAATACATCGCGCCGGGCGGCGTGGCCGACCCGACGGTGGTGCTGCTGACGCCCGGGGCCTGCAACTCGGCCTATTTCGAGCACACTTACCTGGCCCGCCAGATGGGGATCGAGATCGTGGAAGGCCGCGATTTGATGGTGAAGGACGACCGCGTTTTCATGCGCACGACCAAGGGCCTCCAGCAGGTGCATGTCATTTACCGGCGGATAGACGACGATTTTCTGGACCCGACGGTGTTCCGGCGCGACTCGGCGCTGGGCGTGCCGGGGATCGTGCGCGCTTTCCGGCAGGGCAACATGTCGCTGGCCAACTCCATCGGCACGGGCATCGCCGACGACAAGGTGATGTATTATTTCGTGCCGCGCCTGATCAAGTATTACCTGGATCAGGACCCGATCATCCCGAACGTGCCGACCTGGCTGGCCAGCGAGGAGGCGGACCGGAAATACATTCTGGAAAACCTGGAAAAATTGGTGGTCAAGGCCGCGAACGAGAGCGGCGGCTACGGGATGCTGATGGGACCCAAAGCCACCGCGGAGGAAATCGCCAAATTCCGCGGGTTGATCGCGGCCGACCCGCGCAATTACATCGCCCAGCCCATGGTCCTGCTGTCGCAGCATCCCACCCAGGTGGCGGACGGGTTCGAGGGCCGGCACATTGACCTGCGGCCCTACATCATCTACGGCGAGAGAATCACCATCGTGCCCAGCGGCCTGACCCGGGTGGCGTTGCGCAAAGGTTCGCTGGTGGTCAACTCCTCCCAAGGCGGCGGGAGCAAGGACACGTGGGTTCTTTACGGCGATGAATGAAAGGGCCAAACGACTGCTGAGGATCAGCGCATGACCAAGAGACTGCCGGTATGTTGAGCCGCGTGGCCAATTCGCTTTACTGGATGTCGCGTTACATCGAGCGCGCCGACAACACGGCGCGGCTGGTGGAAACCAGCCTGCAACTGCTGCTGGACATCCGCAATCTGGACGATCACCACGTCGCCCAGCAATGGCTGCCGATTGTCCAGGCCGCCGGCGACGAGGAGGCCTTTTCCAAGCTGCATCCCAAGGCGACCGGGGCGGCGGTGACGGAGTTCCTGGTGTTCCAGCCGCAAAACCCGAACGCCATCGTGCAGTGCATCTGCCAGGCGCGGGAAAACGCCCGGATGGTGCGCGATCAAATCACCATTGAGCTGTGGGAGGAGCTGAACCGGCTTTATCTGTTCGTCACCTCGCGCGAGGCGCGCCAGGTCTGGAAACAAAGTCCGAGCGATTTCTTTTCCGAAATCAAGGCGGCGTCCATGCACTTGACGGGGATCGCGTACGCCACGCTCATCCACAATGAAGGCTGGTGGTTCACCCAGGCGGGACGGTTCCTGGAACGGGCGGACAAGACCTCGCGCATCCTGGACGTGCGGCATCAGAGCCTGCCCGCCACCGGAATTCCCGGGGCGATCAGCCAGGGCGAGGCGCTGGAGTGGGCCGCCATCCTGCGTTCCTGCAGCGCCTGGGACGCCTACAAATCCATCAACGGGGCGGACGTTCACCCCGTGGCGGTGACCGAATTCCTGGTGCTGAGCGAGGATTTCCCGCGCTCCATCCGCTTCTGCGCCGCGCAAGTGAACACGGCCCTGCGCAAAATCTCCGGCGTGCCCGACGGCCGGTTCGTCAACGCCGCCGAACGGCACGCCGGGCGCCTGCTGGCCGAACTGCAATTCGGCACGGTGGAGGAGATCTTCGAACGCGGCCTGCACGCCTGCCTGGACGATCTGCAGCTCAAGTTCAACCGCATCGGCGACGCGCTCTTCGAGGCCTATTTTTTCCTCTCCTTCGCCGCCCTGAGCGAAGCGGATTTTGTCCAGCAGGAGGAACAGCAGCAGCAGCAAGGCGCGCCCGGCGCGGAGGCGTCGCACGCCTGGTTCTCCGTTTCCTGCCCCGGCGTGGGATGGGTGGATTTCGACCCCACCAACAACCTCCTGCCGTCGGACGAACCCATCACCGTCGCCTGCGGGCGGGATTTCAGCGACGTCAGCCCGGTCAGCGGCATCCTGGTGGGCGGCGGGAGCCACGCCATTCCGGTGGCGGTGGAGGTGCGCGAAGGGGAAGAAGGCCCGGCATGAAGTGGGCCATCCGGCATCGCACCGCCTACCGCTACGCCGACGCGGTGCGCGACAGTTTCAACGAGGCCCGCTTAAGGCCGCCCACCGGCGCGCAACAGCGGCTGGAGTTTTTCGACTTGACCATCAGTCCCCCCGCGCGGCTGAGCCAGTATACCGATTTTTACGGCAATTGGGTGGACCATTTCGACATCGCCGGGCCGCACAGCGCGCTGGAATTGGAGGCCCGCGCCGTCGTCACCACCTTCGCCGCCGGCGCGCCGGCCCTGGACGCGCGGCCGGCCACCCTGGCCGAGGCGCGGCAGGCGGGCTTGAACAATCCGTGCTTCGACTTCACGCAGGCCAGCCGTTTCATCGACACCGGCCCGGAAACGGCGCGGCTGGCGGCCGGCGCGATGGGAGGGGAAACCGACGCCTGGCAGGCCGCGCTGGCGCTGATGCGGTTTGTTTATCAATGGATGGCCTACGAACCGCAAACGACCCATGTTCACACTCATGCGCGCGAGGCGCTGGCCGCGCGGCGCGGCGTGTGCCAGGACTTTGCTCATGTTCTCATCGGCCTGTGCCGCTCGGCGGGCCTCCCGGCGCGCTATGTCAGCGGGTATCTCGCCTCGCAGAAGACCAGCGCCACCCACGCCTGGGCGGAGGTGTTCATTCCGTCGGTCGGCTGGACCGGGGTTGATCCCACCCACAACCGGCTGCCCGACGAGTTTTACGTGAGGATCGCCACCGGCCGCGATTACAACGATGTCCCCCCCTTGCGCGGCACCTACCGCGGCACGCAGAAGCGGACGATGGAAGTGGCCGTCGAAATCAGCGA
>JBEKUQ010000409.1:0-3835 GCA_049514835.1 Verrucomicrobiota bacterium
GCCTGAACCGCCAGGAGAGATTGGACCACGGAAGTGAAATTCTGCATGTTCGGTCCGAACACCATCGCTTTGCCCAGCGCCGCCGGTTCGATGGGGTTTTGTCCGCCGCGCGCGGTCAGGCTTTTGCCCACACACACCAAAGAAGCCTGCTCATAGAAGGACTTCAGTTCGCCGGTGCTGTTCACCAAAAGGCATTGCAACTGGCCGGCCGGCCGGCGCGTCTCCGGCGTGATGTCGGAGCGGCGGATGTATTTGACACCCCGCGCCTCCAGCTCCTGGCCGACCGACCCGGCGCGTTCAAAATGGCGCGGCACCAGAACCAGGAACAAATCAGGGAACCGCTGGCGCAGGCGCGGCAGCATGTCCGCCAGGGCGGCCTCCTCCCCGGCGTGGGTGCTGCCGGCCACGAGCAGGCGGACGTTATTGTTGACTCCGATTTGCCGCAGCAATCCGGGCACGTCCGGGCCGGAACGCCCGTCCGGTTTGGCGGCGTCGAACTTCAAATTACCCGTGACCCGCACCGCCGCGGGCGGGAAACCCAGTTCGGCCAGGCGGCCGGCCTCGCCCGGAGATTGACAGCCGACGCCGCGGAATCGGGCGAAAATGGGCCTGAACAGAAAGCCGAAGCGGCGGTAGCCGCGGAAGGAGCGGTCGGAGACGCGGGCGTTGACCAGAAAGACCGGCGTGCCCCGGTCCTGCACCTGCCAGAGCAGATTGGGCCACAATTCGGATTCGACCAGAATCAGGGCGCGCGGCTGAATGGCCTCCAGGGCGCGCCGGACGACGCCGGATAAATTGGCCGGATAATAGAATCGCGCCATGTGCGCCGGCAGGCGGCGCTGCAACTCCCCCATGCCGGTGGAGGTGGTGGTGGAAACGGCGAAGCGCCAACCCGGCAGGCGCGGTTCCAGTTGGCCGAGCAGTTGCAAACACACGCCCGCTTCGCCCACGCTGACCGCATGCAGCCAGAGGACCGGGCCTCCCGCCAGGGCAGCTTTGAATTCCGGCGTGTAGCGGCCGAAGCGCTCGCCCAGGCCGGCCCGCCAATTCCCGCGCCGCCACATCTTGACAAAATAGTACGGCGCGCTCAGCCAGAAAAAAATGACAAACAATATGTTGTAGCCAGTTCGCATGTCTTACCGGAAAAAAATCAGCCAGATCATTATTAGCAAAGGCAGCATGACGGGCATAGTCCATTTTAGAATGTAACCGAGGAATCCGGGCAGAGGCACTCCTCGCTGCCCGGCGATGGCTTTGACCATGAAATTTGGACCGTTCCCAATGTAAGTGCAGCCGCCAAAAAAAACTGACGCCACGCTCAACGCCGTCAAGGCAAGTTGCGCATGGCCGCCGGCCAGAGCCTGGGCGATTCTGTCCGGTTGGCCCGGGGCCATTCCCTGCACGCCGAGCCAGGCGCTGAAAAAACTCAGGTAGGTCGGCGCATTGTCCAGCAGGCTGGAGAGAGTGCCGGAACCCCAATAGAAAATCGCGGGAGACGGGTTGGCGCCCAAGGCCGCGCGGGCGTTGCTGCGCAGCCAGTCCAGCGCCGGCATCATGGTGGCAAATACTCCCAGAAACAAAATCGCCACTTCCACCATCGGATGGAAATCAAATTGATTCGCCTCATGCACCGTTTTGCGGGTGGTGAACCACGAGGCGGCCGCGGCGGCCAGCATCAGCCCTTCGCGCAGGAAGACGGGCCGCGAAATACAAACCGCTCCGAGAATCACCGCCAAAAAAGCAAGGTTCCAAAGTCCCTCCACGTGCCAGGGTTCGCCCAACTCCGACGGCGGCGGAGCGGGGGCGCGGCGGTAATGGAGGCGATCCACACCATAAAAAGCGGCCAGCAAGAATCCCACGCCGCAAACCCACATCGGCCAGCAGTGCTCGGCCACCCACCAAAACGGGACGCCCATCAGGTAGCCCAGAAAAAGCGGGGGATTGCCGAAGGGAACCAGACAGCCGCCGGCGTTGGAAACGATGAAAATGAAAAAAATGACGTGGTGGGCGCGGGCGCGCCGGCCATTCAGACGCAGCCACGGCCGGATCAGCAGAAGAGAGGCCCCGACGGTTCCAAGAACATTGGCCAGCAGCGCACCCACCAAGAGGAAGAGGACATTGACGGGCGGGGTGGCTTGGCCTTTGACGGTGAGGTGGATGCCGCCGGCGACGACAAAGAGAGAACCTAGCAGCGCGATAAATGACACGTAATCCTGGCCTGAGCGGGCGAGGGTGTGCGCGGCGGGGGCCGGAAGAAACAGCAGATAATAGCCCACGGTGATCGCCGCCAGGGCCAGGACCGTTTTGCCATAATGCCGTTCCCACCAGGGGCGAAAGAGCAGCGGGCCGATGGCCATGGCGGCCAGCAGCAGCCCGAAGGGCAGCATCATCCACGGATTGGGTTGGTATCCCACGCACCAAAACTAGGCAGGAGGGTGGAACGGTCAAACACATTCGCCGGGCGCCGGCGGGCGCGGGGGGCGGGACCGGCGCAACCCCGGAAGGTCCCAGGGTCGCGCCGGGGAGTTCCCCATCCGGTTAATGTCAATTCATATTGAAGTTAAGGATAGTGCGTTCTGGCTTCACGCCACGGCCTCTTCCAGCAGGGCTTGGCTGCGATGGCGGATGCAGCGTTGCCGGGCGCCCTGGCGGAAGGCGAGGCGCGCCTTTTCCTCGAGCAAGGCCGGGAAAAAGAGGAGCGGGAAGGGGGTGAACCAGGCCAGGCTGGCGGCCTCGTTGGCGGCGCGGCGCAAGGGGGCGTAAAGCCGCTCGTCGGGGGTTTGGTCGAGCAACTTCTGCAACAGCCGGGCCTTGAGGCGGTCCAGTTCCGTTTCCTGCGTGCCGCGAAAGGGCACGGCGGGGACGGGCGCCACCTAGAAACGGGTTTCCGGTTGGAACCAGGTTGTCACTTTATTTCTTTTCATAAATCTCTGCAAAATTGTTTGGGTTTCTGGAAAAACGAAAAACCCACGATTGGCTGGCAATCGTGGGTTTCTGAAATCTCTTTTGTCTGTTTTAGAATGCTGTCTCCACGATGCCAATAGCCCGACAGGCGCGCCACATGGCAATGGCTCCGTCGCCGCGATGCTGGCGCTGACTAGTTTGAACTGACAACAGTTTCTTCATTTACGATGCACATTATGGCGCAAGTCGGATAATTGTCAAGGGTTGGCGTGCAACAATTGGGTGACGAACCGGGGATCTTAAAGGCAAAATGAAAAAGGCGGGGATCGCCGGCGCGGAGAGGCGTTCTTACCACGGATGGCACGGATTTCACGGATGGGGAGTTTAGGCGGGAGAGTTTCAACCTTCGCGGGCCAGGCTTTCGGGCAAGGCGGTCAAATCGGTTTGGGCCGCGTCGGGTTTCCAGAGGACGCGCCCATCTTCCAGGATGCGGACAATGGTTCCACGCAAGGAGTCGTCCAGAGTTTTCACGCGGTCGCCGGTTTTCCAGTCGGCGGTTTGGGCAAGGGATTGGACGGCGTCCATCATGGCGTCGCGGTCGAGGACGCCGGCGATGTAATGGGCGACGACGGAGGAGACTTCGCGTTTGCGCACGGGGGGGAGATCGCTGAAGAGGGCGAGGGTCAGTTCGCGGCCGATGGTGGCGAAGGTGTTGCCGTTGAAGAAAAGGAACGGGGTGTCGTGATGTTGCTGCTTGAGGAAGTCCAGCGTTTCCAGCAGGGTCAGCGGGACGGTCCTTTGCGCTTCCCAGCCTTGCGCGCACGCGCGGTGAGTTTGCGGGTTAAGGCCATGCCGTGCTCGACCTCTTTCGCACGCTCCTCGGTTGATGCCGACAACAGACTGCCAGTCCCAGTTTTGGATAAAAGCGGCC
>JBEKUQ010000410.1:0-3833 GCA_049514835.1 Verrucomicrobiota bacterium
ACCAAAAAGGGCGGGCCGCGATTGGCGAACGATATTCCATGCCTGTTCAAAACTCATGCCGGTCTGCGCGGCGTGGGCTTGGGCCAATTGCCTGGCGAGGGCGCTGTTTTGAGAGGGTGATTCTTCGGTGAGGGTATTCATAGGATTGGGGATTTGCGGGGTTGACGGTTGACGGTTGAATCGCTTACTTGATGTTCGGCCCGGTGTTAGCCTTGACAATGGGATCGGTCAGGGTGTTGGCGGTGACAGGTGCGCTTGCGCCGATGGTGGAGGGCGCGCCGAGGGCGGCGACTTCGCTGCGTGATCCGCCGGCGCGGGCGATGCGCTCCGCGAGAACGCGCTCCCCAGTGGTGCGGGATTGGCTGGCACGTAGCTTTTCAACGACTTGCTGGCCAATGGTTTTGCCGGCGCGGGGCGGGGTATACGGTAGATTTGGGGGAGTGGTGTTCATGTTTATGCTGCTTTCTGATTTTGGCTCGCTTTTAGGGCGTGGTATGCGGTGGTTAAAGACTGGCTTTGGCGCTCGCCGATGAGGACTCGCCATAGGTGCTCAGAGGATACATGAAGCAACTTCGCGTCCGCCACGATGCCCTTGAAGCGCGTCCGGCTGCCTGGCTTTCTGCCGCATTTATTGCGCGTCTTTAACATTCTGTGTGGAGTATTACACAAGCTATGTGGATTTGCAACAAAAAAATTGACGGGGCATATTTCCGGGCGATTATTGCCAGTATGTCCACTCAGCTTGGGACCACAATTAAGGACCGAGAGCAGCAGCAGGCGGGGGTTGCGAACCGTCTTTGGAAGGCGCGGGAGTTCCTTCATTTGACGCAGCAGGAATTTGCGGGGCAAGTCGCAATCACGCGAGATCGGTTGGCCAGTTACGAGGATGGCCGCGTGCCAATCCGTTGCGATATTGCCTTGCGCGCCTGCCGCCAGTTTTTCATCAGTGAGTTTTGGCTGGCCTATGGGGCGGCTGACGAGCAGGATTTGAAGAGCAAGAAGATCGTTGACGTTTCGGATTTACGAGCGCGATTGACGATGGCACTGGCCGTTGAACCAATCGGGCTTTCCTGCCCACCAGATGTCTCCTTTGTGGACGGCTTTGATCCATATTTGCGTCAACAATACTTGGTTCTCGCCTGCTTACAAATGGGGTTTCCCCGTATAAACCCTCTTCCGAGTGACGGGCCGGAGTATTTTTCCAACGCTCTTCATTGCGCCATTGAGTTTTGGAAAACAGGGCTTTCCCCTACTCAATGGCAGTCGTTTTTCTATGCCTTGGTCGTTGGCGGGCAATCGCTCCACAGGCAGGTTCGTGATGAAGCTTCGCCGCTTGCTGTGGATGTGCCTTCGATGGTTGCTGCCCATTTTATACCACTGGCAAATCCACGCGGCGGCGCCTCGAAGGCGGCGGCGCCAACGGCGAGTGTTGCTGGCACAGGAAAGCACTCTAAAAATTGATGATGGATTCGGGCACAATGGCGGCTTTCAGGTGGCGGCAGATTTATTTTACGATTTTTCTGGACAGGTAATCTTTCGGGCTTACTATGGCATTGTGAAATCCGCCGATTCGAAACTGCGTTCTCTTATGCGCCGTATCCGCAAGGCCACGGCGAGGCGCGGGGAAAGAGTCAGGCTGGCCAGTCGTTTGGGCGTTCCAAAACAGAGCGTGAACGATTGGCTTTCCGGGCGAAAGTCGCCCGCCGGAGAAACAACGTTGCGCCTGCTCGAATGGGTCACGGAGGCGGAGCGTAAAAAGACAAAACGCCCTGGCGGTGCTAAGAACACCACCAGGGCAAAGACCCGATTGAAAGGCTCACATAATGAAACCAAAAAACCAGGTCCGATCAAATCATAAGCCCGCTTCACGCCGGGGACAATCAAAAAAACCGCCAGCGGGGCAGGGGACGGCGCCGGCGCTGACGGCCGGGCCAGGGGAAAGCTCAAAGCTCAAAACGGTCCGGGTCAATTTCCCGTCGGTGGTTGTGCCGATGATTGACCAGGCGGCGGCGGTGGAAGGGGAAAGCCGGGATGAATTCATTCTTAACGCAGTCCAGGAGAAAATAGACCGCGAGGCAACGGTCAAGACGGTTTGGCTGTCCTTGCCGGATTGCTTGATTGCGGCGATGGATTCAGCTTGCGCGAGGGACGGCTTGAGCCGTCAGGAGTTGTTCGAGCGGGCGGTCCGCCAGCAATTGCTGGCGATTGAGCGCGGCGCCGGCGCGGGGCATCCAGGAAACGGGGCGGGGGCCGGAAATCTCGTTGCGGAGTGTGAACGAATCGCCAAGGCGGTCAAACTGATTCAGGCGGAAGTTGCGACATTCCGAATGCAGTTGGCGAAGGCCGGGGAAAATCCGGGATGGCTTTTGGTCGCGAATGGCGCATTGGAAGTGGCGATTGAATATATAACAATCGGCAAGACGTGGCGGCCGGCCGGCGAAGTGGCGGCGGCAAAGGCCGCTCCGCAGACAGCAATGGGATTTCTCACCCGCAAGGCCAAGGCTGGCACGGCGGCGGGGAAAGGGCGTTATGTCAAATAGATCAATGTTCCTGGCTTTTGTTTTAGTCGGGGCGATGGCTCAGGACGTTGTGTTGAGCAATAATGATGCTCCTTTAATCATGCAAATGGCCGGCCAGATACCAGAGGATCAAATCCCCGACAATCCCATGAACGCGGCCAAGGTGTTTCTGGCATTCTGCAACGGGGTTAGCAAAGAGCCGCATGATTGGATGCTCAATAACGCAAGCGCGAAGCAGGCGGCGCCGGCTTGAACCAGGCAGGGCAGGGGACGGAGCAAGCGAGCGGATTTTTTCTCCGCTCGCTTTCTTTTTGGCCTGGCGACCGTTTTTTCTGTGAAATTTCGCGCCAGGATTGATCGTGGCGGGTTTTTCGGACCCCCTCCGCTGTCCTGACATGGGGGTATTTGGGAATTTTCCGCCTTGCCGGCGTGCCAGACTTTGCCAGTTGGCGGTGGTCGGATCGGGCCGGGCAGAAGGATCCCGGGTACCGGCGGTGCTTCTCAAAAAGGAGTTGGCGGATCGGGCCGGCCGTTGCGGGCGCGCCAGCGCGGCGGCCGGATCGGGGCCGGGCCTGGCCAATGATGCGAAGGCCGTTTGCGCTGTCCAGATTGGCTGTTGGCGCTGGATTCGGGAAGCGTCCGCCGGCAAAGCGAAATAGTTTGACGCCAGCGGCGCGGGCCGTTCCTGGCATCGGCCAGGCGAGGCGGCCAGATCGGGCCGGACGGCGCTGGCGGCCGGCAAATAACCGGGCTGAAATGCTGGTTGCAGTGGCATTGCAATGGGCGTTCCTGGCCTGTTGTCCAGCGCCGGCGGTCGGCCTGGCGATCTGGGCGACTTCCGGGCAGATCAAAGGCGGGTTGCGCCAAGCGAATTGCCACAAAAAACGCAATGGGCAACTTCTGCCGGGTGGCGAATTCACCCCAAAAAGCGCCTTGCGGCTTTCACCTCCAAGAGATTGACGCATAATCCTTGGCGTTCAAATGTCCAAGCGACGCAAGGACCACAATTTGAGGCGGTTATGACTTTGGACATTTGAATTGCTGAAATTCTCACCCGCCTTTTTCAATCGCGAAACCGTGGCTTGCAAACCGTGCGCGGTTTTATGCGTAAGTGCTTGATATGACGCAATCTGAACGAATCCGTTGCGTTCTGACCTATTATCCCCTTGTCGCTGTTATTATCCGTCAAGATTCAATCAGGAAAAGAAAAGAATTTCAAAAATAATTTTGGTTGGACAGCCTTTGTCCAACCGCCTCGCGTAAGGTGATGCGCAGAACGAAAGGCAGACTCTTATGCGCAACCTAAATGAAATG
>JBEKUQ010000411.1:0-3830 GCA_049514835.1 Verrucomicrobiota bacterium
GGAAGTCCGCCAGGCGGCAAGTTTGGAAGGTCAGTTGGATCATTTTGAATTTGACGACATTTATGGAGGGCGCACAGATTTTGGCACGACTGTCAATCTAAATAACGAGCGTCCCCTGGCAACGCTGGAGGGCAAGCCGGCGTTTCTGGAGCAGGCCGCCAAGCGGGCTGCGACCGCCAAGGGTGAGGAAGCGGCGCCCTTTGTTGTGCTCCTGGCGCAGTACGGGCAGTTCGACGGGCTGGACCGGCTGCTGGCGCAGAGCGGAGCGGCCAAGGCCAACGAGCTGAATCTTTTGGACGAAGCCATCCTGACCGGCATCGCCCTGAGCCAGGACGCAAAATACTTGCCGGCCTTGCGCAAGATGATGGCGGCGCAAAACAATGATTACCAACTGCGGAAAATTTTACAGGCCATGCAGGGGATGAGGGGGGCGGAGGCCCGGCAATTGCGGCTGGACATCAACAAGAAATTGCGGACTGCCAACAGCCCTTAGCCAAGGCTTTGCGGGGAAGCGGATTGCTGCGCCGGGGAGAGGCCCGCCTTTGACCCAGCTTTTGCTTCCCATTGGCGTCCCGCCATGCTAATTAATGTTTATGCTGACTGTGGAAGGAACTTACGCGGACGGAAAGGTGGAACTGGTGGAGCGTCCAGGCCAAATAGAGCGGTCGCGTGTGCTCGTGACTTTTCTTGATGCCAAAGGGGTTGATCTAAGGGCGTGTGGAATTGACGAGGCTCATGCGGCTGATCTGCGGGCGCGGCTGGCGTCTTTTGCCGAAGATTGGGACCGCCCAGAAGCCGCCATCTACGATGAAGGCTGAGCACGGCGATGTTGTGTTGGTGCTGTTTCCGAATAGCGGGCCGCCTGCCGGAAATGCAGGCAGTGCAGGCGGCGTTGAAACATACATTGGAACTCCCCTAAAACCGACTAATTATGCGCAAAAGACTAAGCGCGGGTTTGTTTCTGATCTGCCTGACCGGATGTCTCCAGACCAAGGATGAACTGACTCTCAACGCCGACGGTTCCGGCAAGGTGCGGATCGAAACGCGCACCGCCGCCGGGGCCAACGCGGCCTCCCTCGCGGTCATGGCCGGCGAAATGGGCGGCCAGCAGGGCCTGGCGCTTTATCCGCCGGCCAGCGCGGCGGAGGCGAAAAAGTTTTTCCCCGGGAAGGATTTTGTCCTGACCACCAAACAAACCAACGCGGAAAACGGGGAGAGCGTGACGGTGATCGAGGCGGAATTCAAGGACATCAACGCGCTGCTGGCCAGCCCCTACGGGCGCGCCCACCAATTGGCGGTGGAGCTGGACAAGGACGGGCTGTCGGTCCGAGGCATCACCGGCATGGAAACGGCGGCGCGGATGGCCGAGGTGAAGGACGAGACCGGCATGATGGGGATGATAGGCGTGATGGGCGCGGCGGGCGGCGACGCGCAGAAAAAAGCGGGGGAAATGCGGGCGGAATTTCGCATCACCCTGCCCAACGCCGTCAGCACCTCCAACGGGGCGCGCGACGGGAAGACGGCGGATTGGACGGTGGAACGGGCCAAGTGCAAGGACGCGGCGGATTTTGCGCAGCAACTCGGGGTGGTGGCGGAGGCGCGTTGCGCGGCGGACGGGCTGAAATTCACGCCCATCACCCCGGCGCGGCTGGGCTTGCAGCCCTTTGCGCAATTGACGCCTGGAGCCAGCGCCTCCAAGGCGCCGGCGCTTGACACGAACAAGATCGCGGCGGCGGCGAGATTTGTTCCCTACGGCCTGACGGTAACGCGGGCGGTGGATTTGACCGGGAAAAGCGGCATGAACCAAAGCCAGGCGCAGTTGATCGGGGCGGTGGTGGTGGCGCCGGAATTCGCGCCGCAGAAATGGGGCGAGCCGGCCTTGCAGGAGGCGACGGACGCCAAGGGCAACGACCTGAAACCGAAACCATCGGCGGAGGACGAATTAAGCGGCATGAGATTTCGAGGGAATTACTTCGGGCAGGATGCGGAGTCGGATGACGAGGCCGCGACCAACACCGCGGCGGACGTGCGCCACGTGGTGACTTTTTCCTTTCATCCGCCGGATTGGAAGGTGAAGGAAATCGGACGGGTGAAAGGCACGGTGACGCTGCATTATTTTACGGGAGCGGAGGTGGTGAAGCTGACCAATGCCATCCCCGCCACCTGGCTGATGAACATGGCCCAGGCCATGGCGGGAGGAGGCGGCATGGACATGACGGAGAAGCATCTCAACAGCCCGCGGCTGGGCGAATTGGGCCTGGCGATATCGGTGGAACAGGGCATGGCGCAAAGCGGAGTGACGACGCTGGAACTGCAAATCAAGGGGAGCAAGGGGGCGCTGGTGGACGCGCAGGCGTTTGACGCCGACGGCAAGCCGTGGCCGACGATCATGCAGATGGAAGGCGCGGGCATGGGCGAGAGCAGCAGTTGCCAGTTGATGGTGGCCGGCTCGCCCAAGCCGCCGTTGTCGCTCGCGTTCCTGGCCAGCGGGGCCGGTTCGAGCGTGGAGGTGCCCGTGATGGTGGAGCATGTGCCGTTGACCGCCAAGTAATCCAGGAAAGGAACCCCCATCATGAAAAACTTCATTCGATGCACTTTGGCCCTGGCCGCGGCTTGGACGCTGGCGCAGGGGAATGCAACGTTGTTCGCCCAATTGTCTGAAGAGGCGGCGGATCAACACCTCGTGGTTACCATTCATGCGGACGGCCGCTGCGAGATGGAGAGCAGGACTGTAATGAGCCGCCCGACGGCCGAGCAGTCGGTACGGATGATGGAAATGCAGCAAAAAATAGCAGAGGCCGGGGAGGCGGGAGATATGACGCAAATGGCCAGCCTCCAGGCGCCGGCCAAAACCAACACGTTCACCGACGAGCAGTTGAAGGAGAAATACGTTGCCATGATGGTAGAACGGTCTTCTATGACGGGAGAGGAGGCGGCTGAAAAGCCGGAGGTGTCCGTGGACAAGAACAAAGTCACCGTCAAGTTAAAAGGCTCTTTTGCCTCCATCAAGGAGATGTTGCAAAGCCGCTGGGCGCCCAGGATGGGAGCGGGCCTCATTTATTTTCAAAACATGCGCTTTGAACAGGACACCAACGGCCATCTCATGCTCACGCTCACGCCTATGGCTGGAATGAAGCGTCAACTTAAAAGCATGCGGACGGAAATGAAGATGACGGGAATGAGCGGCGAGTTGAAATTCGTCTTCCCCGGCAAGGTGCTCTCCAGCAGTTTCCCCGAAACCCAGACCAACGCGACCTGGATCGCGGTGGATTCCAAAAAGGATGAATCGCTGGACGCGCTCGCCAAACTTTACGACGGCCCCGTCGTCATCACGGCCGAGGCGGCCGGCCTGGCGCTGAAGGAGCCGTTGGAATTGAGCAAGCTGCGGGCGCGCCAGGGGGGACGGACCGGCGAAATGGGAGAGGACCTGCCCATTACGGAGGCCGGGGCCGGTTTTGTCGCCCAGGCCGAGGGCATTTCGACGACCACGCTGCACATTTTTCCGGGCGGCGAGGATTTCTTCAAGAACGGAAACATGCTGTCGGGGGAACAGGCTGGCACGATGGTCCACGGCAAGTTGTTTGCGCCCAAGGGCCGCTCCTTGCAATCGGTGACGGATGTGAAGCTGCTCGCGGCGACCGATGACAAAGGACGCGCGGTCGCCGCCGGCAAAAATGGCGAGGGGGAGGAAATGAATTCGTACGCTTTTGTCCAATCCGGCATGGAGGAAGGGCAGGAGAACGCCGGCGCGCAGGTGCAGCTTCGGCTGGAACTGCCGCAGCCGGATGCGCAGGCCATTGATGAGATCAGCGCCGAAGCGGTGGCGGTGA
>JBEKUQ010000412.1:0-3820 GCA_049514835.1 Verrucomicrobiota bacterium
AGCGACTTTCTGGGGAGCGCGACCGTCCCGGTTGCATCCGTCGGCGTCTCGCCGACGGAATCTTCCTTCCAAACCAGATCACCTTTTGGGTGCAGCCGGGAGCCTGTCGCTAATGATTCGGGCACATCATACGCATAAGTACTATTTTGTTGCCAATCCGCCCTGGCTGAACGACTATAGGCAGGTCGTTAGCGCAGATTGACGCAGATGAAAGCAGATCACTTCAGCCCCGAGCGGCGCATTCCCGCGGAGCGTCCTGCCCGCCCGCCGGGCCGCCTCCCGGCCGCGATGGTCCTTCTTTTCTGCCTGGCCGCTTGTTCACCTGAAAAAGTTCCCGGCCAGGATTCGGCGCGTGCCTCCGACCCGGCCCCGTCCAAACCGGCCGCGCCCGCTCCGCCCAGTTGGCCCATTTTCCGCGGCAATCCCGCCCTGACCGGCGTGGCCAACGACATCTTGCCCCAGAAGCCCGGCCTGCTCTGGACCTTTAAAACGGGCGGCCCCGTCAAATCTTCGCCCGTCATCGGCGCGGGCAAAATCTTCATCGGCTCCGATGACGGCAATGTTTACGCGGTGAATTTTGGCGACGGCAAGCAGGTCTGGGCCTTCAAGGCCGACTCCGCCGTGCAGGCCCCGCCGCTCTTTGTCAATAATTGCATTTTCGCGGGCTCGGTCGCCGGGGCCTTTTATGCGCTGGACGCCGCCGCCGGCGGCCTGCTCTGGCAGGCGCAAACCGACGGCAAAATCCTGGCTTCGGCCAGCGTGGTGGCCCGCTCCGACGGCCCGCCGCGCATCCTCATCGGCAGCTACGATTTTAAATTGCGCTGCCTGGACGCCGCCAAAGGCGCCACCAACTGGCTTTTTGAAAGCGGCAACTACATCAACGGCGCCTGCGCCGTCGCCGATGGCCGAGCGGTTTTTGGCGGATGCGATTCCATGCTCCATGTGCTGCAAGCAGGCGACGGCAAGGAGATCAGCCAGATCGAAGCCGGCGCTTTCATCGGCGCTTCGGTCGCCCTGGCGGGAAACCGCGCTTATTTCGGCCACTACGACAATGAATTCCTCTGCGTGGACCTGGCCCGCACCAACGTGGTCTGGCATTTTCATGACCAGGATTTCCCCTTCATGTCCTCGGCGGCCGTGACGCAGGACCGCGTCCTGTTCGGCGGCTACGACAAGACGCTCCATTGCCTCAACCGGGCCGACGGCAAAAGCCTCTGGAGCTTTCCCGCGCACGGAAAAATCGAAAGCTCGCCCGTGGTCGCGGGCGACAAAGTGGTCTTCGGCTCCGACGACGGCAGGGTTCACCTGCTCGCGCTGGCCGACGGCCGCGAACTCTGGTCCTACGACACCGGCCAGCCCGTGGCCAGTTCCCCCGCCGTCGCCGGAAACCGGATTGTCATCGGTTGCGACGACGGCAACCTCTATTGCTTCGGCGCCAAGGAATTGTGAATCTTTTTGTGAAGATCGAGCAAACCCTTCGCCGCCGCCTCCATCCGACCCGCCATCCGACACGGCGCTTGAGCTTGGGCCCAAGAGCGTGTAGGATGATGGCATGAGCGTAAAAGAACTCGCACTCGATGTTATCAAACAACTGCCAGAACAGGCGACGATGCGTGATCTTACCGAGGAATTGTACGCCGCCGCCGTGCGCGAAGGATTGGATGAAATGGACCGGGGCGAGGGAGTGTCCCACGAGCAGGTCAAACAGCAGTTCGACTCATGGTTTGCAACATAACCTGGTCGCCGCGCTCCTTGGAGGATTTGCGGGACGCGGTGCGCTATATTCGCCGCGACGACCCGGAGGCGGCGCGGCGGTTCGGCCTGAAACTCATCGAAAAGGCGGAATCCCTGGCCAGCCTTCCCGAACGCGGACGGGTCATCCGGAAGTTCCAAAATCCAAATATCCGCGAGATATTCCTCGGCCCCTATCGGATTGCCTGCCGTATTCATCGCACTCCAGCCTCCGTCGAAATTGTCCGGATCTGGCACGGCGCCAGAAGCGAGGAGGATTTCGAGCTTTAATTGAGATTTTATGAGCACCACCCTCCAACCGCCTTTGCTTGCTCCGCCCCTCGCCAAGCAGACGACCGTCGGCAACTATTTCGTCTCCAACTACCCCCCTTTCTCATTTTGGAAACCGGAATTCGTCCAAAACGCCCTCGCCGCTCTCGAACGGCCCGCTTCCTCCAATCCGCAACTTGCCGCGCCGGAGCCAGGCGAAGGCGGGTCCCCAATCCCCAATCCCTCCTACCCTCGCCCGCGGGAGCGGGAGAGGGTGGCGAAGCCGGGCTTGTCGCGCCGTAGCGAAGCGAAGGCGGATGAGGGCGCGCAGGCTCGCGTTCTGAATCCCCATTCCACCCCCCTGGGCGTTTACCTGCACATTCCCTTTTGCCGCAAGCGTTGTCATTTCTGTTACTTCAAGGTGTACACCGACAAGGATTCGGCGGCCATTCGCGGCTATATTGAAGCCGCCTTGCGGGAACTGGAACTCTACGCCGCCAAGCCCGTCCTGGCCGGGCGCAAGGCCAATTTCGTTTATTTCGGCGGCGGCACGCCCTCCTATCTTTCCGTTGACCAGCTCAAGCACCTGGCCGACGGCATGAAAAAACTGGTCCCGTGGGACCAGGCCGAGGAAGTCACTTTCGAGTGCGAGCCGGGCACCTTGACCAGCCACAAATTGGAGGCCATCCGCCAAATCGGCGTCACCCGCCTGAGCCTGGGCGTGGAAAATTTTGACGATCACATTCTCGAAATCAACGGCCGCGCCCATCACAGCAAGGAAATCGCCCGCGCTTACTCCTTCGCCCGCGAACTCGCTTTTCCCCAGATCAACATTGACCTCATCGCCGGCATGGTCGAGGAAACCGAGGCCAACTGGCGCCAATGCGTGCGCAAAACCATCGCCATGTCGCCCGACAGCGTCACGATTTACCAGATGGAAGTCCCTTACAACACCGGCATTTACCAGGAGATGAAAGCTTCCGGCAAACTGGCCGCCCCGGTGGCCGATTGGGACACCAAGCGCGCCTGGGTCGGCTGGGCCTTTGCCGAATTGGAACAAGCCGGCTACACCGTCGGCAGCGCCTACACCGCCGTCAAAGACAAGGCCAACGCCAGGTTCCTTTACCGCGACCGCCTTTGGGCCGGAGCCGATCTCATCGGACTCGGCGTGGCCTCCTTTGGCCATTTGCAAGGCACCCATTATCAGAACCAGCACGACTTCGAGCCTTACGTCAAGGCCGTCCAATCCGGGCGCCTGCCCCTCTATCGCGCCATGACGCCGACGGACGACGAGCGCCTGATTCGCGAATTCATTTTACAGCTCAAGCTCGGCCGGACCCAATGCGATTACTTCCAGAAAAAATTCGGGGTGGACGTGCGTCAGCGCTTCGCCGCGCCCTTGCAGCGCCTGCGCGACTGGGGTTTTGGCGAAGTCCGGGACGGCGCCGTTCTTCTCCACCGCGAGGGCCTGCTTCAGGTGGACCGCCTCCTCCATGAATTCTTCCTCCCCGAACACCAGAATGCCAGATACGCATGACGCCTAATCTTAATCCTAATCCTAATCTTAATCTTAATCCTCATCCCCCCAACCAGCCGCCGCTGCACAAACGGTCGTGCGACGTTGCGTCTCCCAACGCTGTTCCCTCTCCGCTCCCATCCGATGGGAGGGGAGAGGGTCAGGGTGAGGTGAGGGTTCCTCCGAATCTTAATCCTAATCCTAATCTTAATCTTAATCCTCATCCCCCCAACCAGCCGCCGCTGCACAAACGGTCGTGCGACGTTGCGTCTCCCAACGCTGTTCCCTCTCCGCTCCCATCCG
>JBEKUQ010000413.1:0-3817 GCA_049514835.1 Verrucomicrobiota bacterium
TCGAATTCCGCGGAGCGGGAGAAGATGGCCTCGCGCAATTCCGCCCGCCAGGCTTCGCTGGTTTTGGGCCGCCGGGCAAAGCCGACGATGCGGAACGGGTTGGGCAACTGGTTCTCCGCGCAGAGATGGCAGAGGGCGGGGATTAATTTGCGCGCGGTCAGATCGCCGCTGGCGCCGAAGATGACCACGGTGCAGGGTTGCGCCGTCCGGCGGCCGGCGTCGAGGCGGCAACTCATGATTTCGTCCAACTGATCAACTGCTTCCATGCGCCTACCATGCACTTTCCGGCCCGCGATTTAAAGCCAAATTTTGCCGGGCGGGCGGCGAACGCCGGCGCCGGCCATGGCGGCCTTTATACATCATTAGGATTGACTGAAACCTTCGAGGCCTCGATGCGGATGTAATGCAGCACCACCGGCGCCAGCACCATGCCGGTCACACCCATCAGCCTTTCGCCCAGCAACAAGGCCAGCAGCGTCAGCCAGATGGAGGCATGGATTTTGGCCCCAACGATTCTGCTGTTGAGGAAATACTCCAATTGGTGGATGCAAACCAAAAACACCAGCGCCCACAATCCCTTGGCCGGGGAAACCATGAACCCAAGCGCCACCACCAGGGTGTTGCTGATCAGGTTGCCGACCACCGGGATCAGGCCGCAAAGAAAAGTCACCCCGACCGCCACCACCAGGTGCGGCAGACCCTGGGTGGCCATGAAGATTCCCGTCAGCGTGGCGTCTATGGCGGAGATGGGGATTTGCGCGTTCATCACCACGTCAAAGCTGCGGTAAAACGTGGCGAAACGGCGGCTGATTTCTTCGCAGCACAGGGAATACAAATTGGGGCGCAGGTCGTCGTCAGGATGAACCCGCTCCAGCCGCGGATTAAGAAACAACCCAATCGCCACCACGCAGCCGACAATCAAATACACAAACTGCGTGGTCGCCCCGCGCGCGAAGTCGGCGAAGTCTCCCAAATGGCTTGCCTGGCTGCGCACCCACTCGAACACCTTGTCCTTCAAGCTGTCCAGATCGGTGAACGGCAGCTTGATGTGGTGGTCGTTGGCCCATTGAATGATGGCGGGCACGGCCTTCTCCGCGATGCCGGGCAGGGCCTGGACGGTGGCCTGGATGAAATAGGTGAGCGCGTACCCCAGGCCGGCCAGCAACGCCAGAAAGAGCGCCACCGCCAGCCATTTGCCGCGACCCTTCAGGAAATCCAGCTTGGCCATGGCAAAATAGGAAAACAACACCGAGAGCAGCAGCGCGCCCATGCGCAGCCATCCAGTCAAGACCAAAATCAGCAGGATGAAGGCAAAGGAGATGCGATTGGCCCGGCTCATGCGGGCGACATGGTAGCGCGCCGGCCCGCCAGCGCAAGCCCATCTGGAGGCCGGGTTCGCCTTCCGGGGCGGCGAAAGGAGTTTGAAGCGCCGTCTGCGGGCAAATTCCGGATTCGGTTGCGGCGGGCCGCGCTGCGATCTTCTGCGGCCATTCATTTCCACGAACTGCCCATTTACAGTTTGTTGTATTCCTCATGCGTTCCGATCCAAATCCAGACGAAAGTGTCGGGTGAAAGAAAATAACCGGTCGCGCGGTAATGATCGCCAATCCGCACCGTCCATAAATCGTTTTTTAGCTGCTTGAAGCGCAACGAGGAATAAAAGGGATCATCCAGCCAAATCAGGAAAGACCTCCGTGCAAGTCGTTGAACCGGCGGCGGCAATGCGTTAAACCGACGCCAGAACGCGGGATCAACCTTCGACTTCATTCAGAATGCGAAGGCGAGAAATCCATCAACTTGCCAGCTTGGGCCTTTTTGCGGGAGGCGGACATGAGGTTGTGCAATTTGCCGCCCGGCTTGGCGTCCTCGGCCATCTGGCGGTCCCAATCGTCGTCCGTCCAGGGATGGAGCAGCGCCTCCAACTCGCACCGCTCCTGCGGCGAAAGCAGGTCAATGGCAGCCTTGATTTCAGCAACCGTGCTCATGGCCGAAAGTTAAACCGAACCAGGGGGGGCGTCAAGACCATCCGTGCCGCGGCGATGTCCTCAATTGAAATGCTTTTCAACAGCAAACGGAGAAGGCAGAGGGGCGGAGCGGGCAATCAAAGAATTTGAACTACGGATGGGTAAGAAAATGCAAAATGCAGAGTTCCTTCTCCCTCCATCTGCGTGCATCTGCTCGTTCTCTGCGGGCAAAGGCCTTTTCTCGTTCAGAGGTTTCCACCGGGAACTTTCGCGTGGGGCGCGTCTCGGTTTTTGGTAGGGTCGGCGCGCTGCGCCGACCTGGACGCCGCAGCGCGGCGTCCCTGCCTCAGAATTGTCCAGCGGCGGCTCAGGACACACCCGACCTGTTGTCAATCAATATCTTATGCGTTCTGCAAACGCCATTCTCCCGGAGCGGTATTGACACCTGAACACTCGCGGCGGCACGGTGATAAAGGGACGTTGTTTCCTCATAGAATGAGACCTCTGCAAAACTCGCTTCCCGATTGTAGCGGCGGTCTATGACCGCCGCAAACCAGGGGAAATAACGGCATGGCGGCGGTCATAGACCGCCGCTACAGGCGTTTTGCAGAGGTTTCAGAATATGAATATCCCGAACCAACCCTTTGCTTGATGGACGAAGCTATGGTACGACCACTTTGAGGGTGAGGAGTTGGATTCCGCGCAAAAAATCCCTTGCCAAGCCCGGTTCGCTGTGGTAATGATATTACCACAAAACACAAAGCTATGTTTGGAACCTTCATCAAAGAATTAAGAGCGCGAAAGCGCGTCGGCCTGCGCGAATTCTGTCTGGAACACGGCCACGACCCCAGCAACTGGAGCAAAATCGAGCGCGAAGTGCTCACGCCGCCGCGCGACGAGGAAACGCTCCGCCAATGGGCCAGACAGCTCGGCCTCAAGCCCGACTCGGACGACTGGCTTAAATTCCACGATTACGCCGCCGTGGACGCCGGGCGCATCCCTGGACACGTCCTGGAAAATGAGGAACTGCTGGCCAAACTCCCGGCGTTCTTCCGCACCCTGTCCGGCCAGAAACCCTCGCGGGAAGATTTGGAAAAACTGCTCAAAATCATCAGAAGGGCCAACCGACCTTGAACGATCCGGGCAAATTCAAAGCGCCATTCATCCCCAAGGAACGAATCTGGCAGGAGACCGAAAAGCTGCGCGCAGCCCATGCAAGCGCCATTCCCCCGGAGGGGTATGGATACCTGAACACGCGCGGCAGCGCGGTGATAAAGGGAAGCTGTCTCCTCATAAAACATGGCAATACCACGAACTGACCCATGCTCTTCAATGGACGAAGCTATGGTACGACCCCTTTGATTCAAATTGGCAATTTTTTCAGGCGTCTCGATCTGGACCCTACGCGGCGGAAGGTGGTTCGTCAACAGCGGGATTCTTGCGTTCGGCCCCATTTTCCACTGGCATTTTCAGGGATTTTCAAGCACATTCTCTCGAAATGAGTTCTGCGATTCAAACTTTGCAGAAGGCGATATTGGCGGGGAACCAGTCGCTGACGCAGTTGCTGCGCCAAGCAAAGCTGATTGCCGCCAAGCTCGGTATCGAAGACGCTGAGCGATGGGTAGATGCCGAGCTCGGCGGTTATTCAAGAGGGAGCAACCTTCCTGCTTATCGAACCATTACTACTCACAGCTTGAAAGGGGTCGGAAAGGGAAAGGGGTCGGTCCCGCATAATCGCATATTCTTGGAAAGGGGTCGGTCCCGCATAATCGCATATTCTTGTTTTCTTCCCGCGTGACCCAGCAGGTTCGCCTTGCGGCGCAAGGCTCTGACGCCGCCGCGTCAAGAACGGC
>JBEKUQ010000414.1:0-3805 GCA_049514835.1 Verrucomicrobiota bacterium
GCGTTGTGCGTGCGGATGCCGTAATAAGCGGCGCTGGCGCAGAAGCGCGCCCCGGCCGCCGCTTCGTCGGCGGTGTAACCGCGCGCCAGATAAGCCTGCCTGACAAGTTCGTCGTGTTTTTCGCGCGGGATGATGTAATAGGTGTCGGGCATGGTGGTGTGTCAAAACGAATTCGCCTGCGCCAGCGGTTTTTGGCCGTCGAGGACGGCGATCAGGTTTTTGACCGACATGGTGGCCTGGCGCTGCACGCTCTCGAAGGTGCGCGAGCTGACGTGCGGCGTGACGATGCAATTGGCCTGGCGCAGCAGCGGATGATCGGCCGGCGGCGGTTCCTGTTCCAGCACGTCGGCGCCGTAGCCGCCCACCTGGCCGGATTGCAGCGCGGCAACCAGGTCGCCGGTGTTGACGATTTCCCCGCGGGCGCAATTCAAAATGATCACGCCCCTTTTCATCTTGGCCAGGCTGGCGGCGTTGATCAGGTGGCGCGTTTCCGGCGTGAGATTGGTGTGCAAGGAAATGTAATCGGCCGCGGCGAAAATCTCGTTGACTGTGGCGGCGCGGCGCACCCCGTGGCCGGCGGCGAACGTTTCGTCCCAATTAATGTCATAAGCCACCACCTCCAGGCCGAAGGCGCGCGCGCGCGCGGCGACTTCCTTGCCGATGCGGCCCAGCCCGATGATGCCGATGGTCTTGCCCAGGATTTCACGGCCGGTCTTGCGTTTCCATTGGCCCTGCCGGGTGGCGTCCACGGCAAAGAGGAAATTCTTCTCCAGCGCCAGCAGGAGCAGGAAGGTCTGTTCCGCCACGGCGGTATGATTGACACCCGGCGTGAAGCAGACCGGGATTTTCAACTCCGTCGCCGCCTTCAGGTCAATCTTGTCCAGGCCGATGCCGTATTTGCTGATGACCTTCAGCCGGGGCAGCGCCTTTTGCAGCACGGCGCGCGTGATGGCGTCGTCCCCGCAGAGCAACCCGTCCACCTCGCCCACCAGCTCCAACATGCGCGCCTCCGCCAGCGGGCCGCGCTGGCGGATGATTTCATAGCCCTTGGAGGCGAGCAGATCGTGGAACGAACCGGGCGTATCTTGAAAAGAAGTGGTGGTGAGCAGGATTCTCATGGCCTGGATCGGAATGGAATCAGACCAGCGCCTCCAAGGCCTGGCGCAGCCGGGCGCGTTCGGCGGCGGTGGGAACCAGCAAGGGCCGGCGCGGCGGGCCGGCGGGCTGGCCGGCCAGACCGCAGGCGGCCTTGACAAATTGGGTGTATTTGCCGCCGCCTTCCATCAACTCCAGCACGGGCAGCATCTTGAAAAAAAGTTTTCGCGCCGCCGCCCAGTTCTTCTCGACCACGGCCATCCGATAAAGGCCGGCGTGCGCCTGGGGCAGGACGTTGGCCACCCCGCCAATCCAGCCGATGGCGCCGACCATCAGGCTTTCCAGCGCAATCGTGTCGCAGCCGCAGAAGACCCCCAGCCGGCCGCCGCACCGCCGGAGCAGCTCGGTGATGCGCGCCATTTCGCCCGTGCTTTCCTTGACGTAGCGCACGTGGCTCAATCCCGCCAGCCGCTCGATCAACTCGGGCGCCATGTCCACCCCGGTGCGCCCCGGATAATTGTACAGGACAATGGGGAGGCCAATCGCATTGTTGACAGCGCGGAAATGGGCGAACAACTCCTCCGGCCGCGGCAGCGAGTAATACGGCGCCGCCAGCATCACGCCGTCGCACCCCAATTGCTCCGCCTGCCGCGCGAAGGCGATGACCTCGCGGGTGGAACCGGCGTTGGCCCCGGCCACCACCGGCACGCGCCCGGCGGCCGCTTCCAGCGTCGCGCGCAGCACCCGCTCGCGCTCCTCGGCGGAAAGCGCGTAATACTCGCCCGTGCTGCCCAGGGGCACAAGCCCGTGCAGGCCCCGGCGCACCAGGTGATCGGTGAATTCAGCCAGCCGCGGATAATCAATTTCCTCGTTGGCCTTCATGGGCGTCACCAAGGCGGCGAATACGCCCCGGAACGGCTGGCTTCTGTCCTTGGAAGTCGTGGCAGTTTTCATTTGGGATAAACTATTTGCGCAGGGTTGAGGCCGGGGGCGGCCGCGGCCAAATCTGTCGCCGGGCCGGCGCCCCCGCTCCGCTTCGGAGCAGGGCGCCGGCGCGGCCATCATAGAATTGTGACCTCATCCCAACTGCGTCCAGATGGTCTTCAATTCGGTGTATTGGTAATGGGCAAATACCGACTTGTCCCGCCCAAAGAAGCCGGATTGCTTGAAGCCGCCGAAAGGCGTGGAGGCGTCGCCCTCGGAGAAACAATTGATGGACACGGTGCCGGCCCGCAGGGCGCGGGCCACGCGATGGGCCCGGCTGATGTCCTGCGTGTAAAGCGAGGCGGTCAGCCCGTAGGCCGTGTCGTTGGCCAGGGCGATGGCCTGCTCCTCGGTGTCAAACGAAAGCACCGACAGGACGGGGCCAAAAATCTCCTCGCGGGCGATGCGCATGGCGGGCTTGACCTGGTCGAAGATCGTGGCCTGGACGAAGAAACCGCCGCAATCGGGCAGGGCGCGGTCGCCGCCCAGGACCAGTTTGGCGCCTTCCTTTTTGCCCGCTTCGATGTAGCCGAGGACCTTTTTGAGATGCGACTCCTCGATCATCGGGCCGATCTTGGTGGCCGGATCCAGCGGGTCCCCCACCCGCCATTCCTGGCTCGCCTCCAGCAGCTTGGCCACCAGTTGGTCATGCAGCTTGCGATGGACCAGCAGCCGCGAGCCGGAACTGCAGTTCTCCCCCATGTTCCAGAAAACGCAGTTGACAGCCTGCCGCGCCACCTCATCCAGGTCCCCCGCGTCTTCCAGAACGACCTGCGGATTCTTGCCGCCCAGTTCGAGCAGGACCCGCTTTAGGTTGGACTCGGCCGAGTAATGGAGGAGCTGGCGCCCCACCTCGGTCGAGCCGGTGAAGGCCACGGCGTCCACGTCCCGGTGCCGGCAGAGCGCGGCGCCGATGACCGCGCCGTTGCCGGGAACGACGTTGAGCACCCCTTCCGGCAGGCCCGCTTCGGCCGCGATTTCCGCCAGGCGCAGCGCGCTCAGCGAAGTCTGCCGGGCCGGCTTGACCACGACGCTGTTGCCGGTGGAAAGGATCGGCCCCAGTTTCCAGGCCGCCATCTGGATGGGGAAATTCCACGGCAGAATCGCCCCCACCACCCCGAGCGGCTCGCGCACGATCATGGCCACATTGCCCGGCCCCGTCGGCGCGACCTTGTCATATTCCTTGTCGGCTGTTTCCGCGTGCCAGCGAAAACAATGCACCGTATCGGGCACGTCCATGGTCAGGCAGTCGGCGATGGGTTTGCCGGCATCCAGGCAGTCCAGCAACGCCAGTTCGTCCAGGTTCTTTTCCAGCAGATCGGCCAAATGCAGCAGCAGCCGCTTGCGCTCCGCCGGCGAGCGTTTGGCCCAGACCCCCTTTTCAAACGAGCGCCGCGCCGCCTGCACCGCCCGGTCCACGTCCGCGCTGTCGCACGAGGCCATTTTGGCCAGCAGCTTGCCGGTGGCGGGGTTGATCGAGTCGTAGGTCTGCCCGGAGGCGGCGTGGACGAATTGCCCGTCAATGAAGGCGCGCGTGCGGAACTTGAGCTTGGCCGCCGCCGCCTTGATGGCTTTGGATTCAAGTTTCAGGCTCATAAATCAATGGGGTAAAACTTTGGCTCTGCATGGCCCAAACCCTGCCACAACCCCAGCCCCTGTCAACGGGATTTGACGGTGCTGATCGCGCCCGGGTGCGTTCCTCTTCTTTTGCAGCTTCTCTGCCTTG
>JBEKUQ010000415.1:0-3796 GCA_049514835.1 Verrucomicrobiota bacterium
ATAGGACGAAGCCGGGGCGGGCTGGCGGTGCGGAACCTACGGACGCAAGAGCAGGTGTTACCGCTGGCGGAAGGTGGCTTCGTGTACGCCGTCTTTTCACCCACTGAACCACTGCTGGCATTCACCAGTTCAGCTTTTTCTGTTTCAGGGGAGGAGCGAGATACCTTAAGGCTCTGGAATGCCGCAACGCGACAGATGATTGGCGAATACCCGTTGAATAGTGAATGCATGGGGTTGGCGTTCGCCAAGGATGGGCGGACGCTGGTCACATCCACCTCCTCCTACGGCACGGAAGGCCGAATTACCCTCTGGCGCATACCGGAAGGAACCAAGGTGGCCAGTTATCTTTCGGAACAAGCGGACGATGATTCAGGAACCTGTTTTGCCGCGACACCAGACTTGAGTCTGGCCGCTTACGGGCTACAGAGCGGGAAGAAGCTTCGCGTCGTTGACCTGCGCGATGGCAAGGAGCTTTGGAAGACAAACGCAAGTAAAGAGTGGGTCACCGCGCTGGCATTTTCACCCGACGGAAAAACCCTGGCTTCCGGTGCCGGATTCGACGAATCGGACACGGACATCCGGTTGTGGGATGTGGCCAGTGGCAAGGAAACCGGGCGGCTGAAAGGCCACGGAGCGTGGGTGGGTTCCCTGGTGTTCTGGCCGGATGGCAAGAAATTGGCCTCGAGCAGCGCCGATCAGACGATTCGGATTTGGGACGTGGCCGGTACAAACCTGCTGGATGTGTTGCGCGGGCATCGCCTGGAAGTGTGGCGGCTGGCCCTGCTGCCCGATGACAAAACGTTGGTCAGCGGGTGCAAGGACGGCACGGTTTGTTTCTGGGATACTTCGGCCAACCACTCGCACGAGGGGCGGATCACATTACCGGAGCCGATGACTGCCTGGCGCTTTTCTCCCGACAGCAGATCGGTGGTGACATTGGACCCGCAAGGTCACGTAATCCGTTGGCAGGGCCGTGATTTTCAGCAGGCTGAAAGCTTATTTGAAATTGGCACGAATCGTTACCTTGAGTATGATCTCTTGTCAGGCGACGGCCGGTTGCTGGCCGTTTCCACCACCAGTAATGTGCTGCAAGTGTGGGATATGTCGCGGGGGCGGCGATGGCGCGAGTTGCCACGCCAGGCAGGTAAAATCTGGGCCTCGAGTTTCTCCGCCGATGGCACCAAACTGGTAACGTGGTCGGGTGACGACAACCTGTTTCGTGAATGGGACCTCAATTCAAATTCAAGCCAACCGATTCAGGAGTGGAGAGTGCCGTCAGAGTTCTCGGCCATCGCCTCCTCCCCGGATCAACGGCTGTGGCTGGGGGCTTGCTTCGGTGTGGGTGCCCTGCTCGAAGACTTGACGGGTGAAGGCAGTGTGAAGACTAACCTCGATTTTCAAGAGATTTCGGGGGCCGCATTCTCTCCCGATGGCAAGCTCTTTGCGGTCGCCAGTTCTATGGGATATGCCCGGGTGTGGGAGACCAACACGTGGCGGGAGGTGGCCACGCTGCGCGGTTATCTTCTCGGCGTTAACTCAGTCGCCTTTACAGGTGACGGCAAACGCCTGGTGGCGGGCGGCTGCGGCAAGGAAGCATTGAGACTTTGGGACACAGAAAGCTGGCAGGACGTGCTCACATTGGAAGGCCAGGGATCTGGGTTCACGTCCATGGCGATTTCACCCGACGGCAATGCGATTGGCGCGATGAACACGGCGGGCAACGCGGGGGGCGCCATGCACATTTGGCGGGCGCCTTCGTGGGAAGAGATCAATGCAGCGGAAGCCGCTGAACAGAAAGGACAACACCAGTGAACCCATCCCGCGAAGAAGCTCTGTTTGCGCTGGCGCTGGAAAAACCCGCGGACAAGCGCCCCGCTTTCCTGGACGCAATATGCGAGGGCGACCCGGCCTTGCGCCAGCGTCTTGAGGCCCTGCTTGCCGCGCACGATGCCAAGGATTCATTCCTCGAACCCGAAGCGCCCAAGTCTGAGAGCCAACCCGTCAAGACCATCGAAGTGGGCGTCACGGAGAACCCGGCCGACGACGCGGTCGGCAGGATGGTCGGCCATTACAAGCTGCTGGAAAAGCTGGGCGAAGGCGGCTGCGGGGCCGTCTATGTGGCCGAACAAACCGAGCCGGTCCGCCGCCGGGTGGCGCTCAAGGTCATCAAGTTGGGCATGGACACCAAGGCGGTCGTCGCCCGGTTCGAGGCGGAGCGGCAGGCCCTGGCCATGATGGACCATCCGAACATCGCCCGCGTGTTCGACGGAGGCGCTACGGACACCGGCCGCCCCTACTTTGTCATGGAATTGGTCCGCGGGGTGCGGATCACCGATTACTGTGACCAGAACCACCTGTCCACGGAGGAGCGGCTGAGGCTCTTCGTCCAGGTCTGTCACGCCATCCAGCACGCCCATCAGAAGGGGATCATCCACCGTGACATCAAGCCCTCCAATATCATGGTCATGCTGGCGGATGACGTGCCGGTGCCCAAGGTGATTGATTTCGGGATTGCCAAGGCCATCGGAGAGCGGCTCACGGACAAGACGGTCTATACCCAGTTCGAGCAGTTCATCGGCACCCCGGCCTATACGAGTCCGGAGCAGGCGGGCGGGAGCGGACTGGACGTGGACACGCGCAGCGACATCTACAGCCTGGGGGTGCTGCTTTACGAACTGCTCACGGGCCGAACGCCTTTCGAGCCTAAAGTGTTGGCACAGGCCGGGTTGGAGGAAATCATCCGTTGCATCCGTGAGGACGAGCCGCCCAAGCCTTCGACACGGCTGATCCGGATGGAGCCTACGCAACAGACGACCGCGGCGCAGCGGCGCGCCACCGAACCGCCCAAACTGATCCGGTCCTTGCGCCGGGACCTGGATTGGATTGTGATGAAGTGCCTGGAGAAGAACCGGACGAGGCGTTACGCCACTGCCAACGACCTGGCCCGGGACATCGAGTGCCACTTGAATCATCAGCCGGTGAGCGCGGCGGCGCCGACGCTTGGCTATCGGACTGCGAAATACGTTCGGCGCCATCGCCGCGCGCTGGCGACGGCGGGGGCTTTTGCCGTGCTGCTGATTTTGGGGACGACGTTCGGGGTGTGGCAAGCCCGGCGGGCAGGGCAGGCGGAGAAGGAACGGGGAAGCCTGCGAAACGCGAAGTGGGCGCTGGAAACAGCGATGCCCGAAATCGAGCGATTGCTCGAGAAGGATGACTACACGGCTGCCTTTAAACTGGTCGAACAAGCCCGGCCCTTCATTGGGGACAATCCGCGGTTCCAGGCGCTCTCGGCAAGGGTGGTCGGTGCGATCTCGGTCGAAACCACGCCCCCGGGCGCCGTGGTGTTCCTCAGAGATTACCGCGACCTCAGCCCTCAATGGGAGCCTATCGGCAAGTCCCCCCTCAACGAAATGAAGGTGCCGCAGGGCTTCCAGCGTTGGAAAATCACCCTGCCCGGATACGAAGTTGCGGAGGGTGCTCTGCCCGCCGGTCCAAAGCCCGTTGAGCTCAAGGTTGAGTTGGACAAGATTGGGACCATTCCGCCTGGTATGGTGCGGATTGAGGGACAAACATGTAGTATTCAGTTGCGACTGCTCGATCGCCAGGCCATGCCGGCGCTGGATCTGTCCGATTTTCTGCTGGACCGATATGAAGTGTCCAATCGGCGCTATCGAGAATTTGTCGAAGCCGGCGGCTACCGAAAGCCGGAGTACTGGAAACATAAGTTCGTCAAGGACGGGGTGGAACTCAGTTGGCCGGCGGCGATGAAGCTGTTCGTGGATCAGACGGGTCAGGC
>JBEKUQ010000416.1:0-3784 GCA_049514835.1 Verrucomicrobiota bacterium
GAGAGGGTGTGGACTTTGGGCGGGCCTTCCTCCGCCAGCGTGATGGTGATGCACTCGCTGCGGATGTCGTCCAGGTTCGCCTGGTATTTTTCCCGGATGCGATCGCGCAGATTTTGCGTGGCCATGTTCTTTTGCGCCAGTTCCACCTCCAGCGCGCCGCGCTGCTCCTGCCATTCTGTCAACAATCCCCGCTCTCCGCGCAGCGCCTCGTCCGCGCCGGCGATCCTCTCTTCTTCCGCCCTCTTTTGCTCCAGCAGTTCCGCGATGCGCCCGTTCACCTGCTCCCGCTGGCCCCGCACCGCTTCGATCTTCCGCCGCGATTCCGCCATCTCCGCCTCCGCCTGGCCGCTCCGCTCCAGGAAGGATTGGATCTCGCGCCGCCGCTGCTCCACCAAGTGCCCCAGTTCCGCCAGACGCTGTTCCAGCGGGCGTTTCTGGCTGCCGAACGAAGCGCACAACTGCTCCTCCGTGGCCAGCGCCACTTTCGTTTCGGTCAAGGCCGCGTTGGCCGTCTCGCGCTGCTGGCGCAGGTTTTCCAGCGCGGCCGTCCCTTCCGACAACTTCCCCTGGGCCTGCTGCTCGCGTTCTTGCAGCGCGGCCGCCTGCCCGGCCAGCTCCAGTCTCCGGCCCGCTCCTTCCTCCTCTTGCGCCGCCAGGCTGCCAATCTCATAGACGACCGTCTCGATTTTCTGTTCCAGCACCCGCGCCGAATTTTGCAGCGCGTGGTATTCGCCCTGCCGCGTCGCGATGGCCACTTCCTGCGTGCGCAATTCCGTCTGCGCCTGATGCAAGCCCGCCTGCAACTGGGTCTGTTCGCTCAAGAGCGCGCCTTTGCGCCGGCTGGCATCGTTGACCTTCTCCTGCAACGCCGCCGCCGCCGCGCGCAATTCCGCCATCTGGTTCTTCCTCCCCAAAATCGAGGCCGGGGCCTTGCCCGGCCCGTTCCCCTCGCCGCCGCCGCCCGTGTAAACGCCGTGCCGGTCCAGCAGTTCGCCCGCCGGCGTCACAAAATCAAACGCGCCTCCGCACTCCCGCCACGCCGCCCCGGCCGCCGCCAGATCCGGCGCGATGACCGTGCGCCCGAGCAGACTTTGCAGCAGCGGCCGCACCCGCTCCTCCGCTTCCACCACGCTCAGGACCGGGATCATCCCGGCCGGAACCGCCGGCGCCGCCTCGCCGTTGCCCTTCTGCAAATCCAGCGCCGCCACGCTGGCCCGTCCCGATTTGTTGGCGCGCAATCCCTCCAAGATTTGCCGGGCCGAATCCCCGTTCGCAGTCAATACTAATTGTAAATGCCGGCCCAGCGCCGCCTCCACCGCCGCCACGTGCCCTTCCGCCGCCCGCATCCCGTCGGCCAGCGCCCCCGCCACCTGCTCCGCGCTCTTCAGCGCCGAAAGCGCCCCCGCCCCAAAGCCTTCCCGCTCCGCGTCCAACTGTTCCAGCAGATGCAGCCGCGACCGGTTCTCCGCCTGCTGGCGCAGCCTTTCCTCGGTCTCCTCCGTGGCCCGGGCCAGTTCCTCCTGAATCGCGCGCAAGCGCTGCTGCCGCTCCTCCAGCGTGCCGCGATGCGCCTGCGCGTTTAAAATCTCCGCCTCCACGCTCGCCGAGAATTGTTGCAGCCGCGCCGCCAGCCCGGTCCGCTCCTCCTCCAACTGCGCCTTCTCCGCCGAGAGCTTTTCCAGCCGCGCCGCGTTGCCCTCCTTTTGCAGGTCCAGCGACACGATTTCATTGCGCGCCCGGCTCAATAGCTGGGCCGCCGCGAAGGACTCGGCCTGGGCCTGGCGCAAGGCCTCCTGCGCCGCCCGCAACTGGTTCTCCACCGCCTGCACCGCCTCCACTTTCGCCTGCATGGCCCGCCGCTGCGCCTGCACCGCCGCGGTGGAGGCCTCCAGCCGCGCGCGCACCTGCGCCAGCTCATCTTCCGCCGCCAGCCGCCGTTCCTCCGCCTGCGCGATGTCGCTCGTCGCCTGGGCGTTTTGCGCCTGCCAGTCCTTCCTCCGGTCCTCGTTGAACTGGATGCGGTGCTCGTGCTGGTCCATTTCCGCTTTCAATTCCATGCCGTGCTGCTGCGCCTGGCTGATGGCCTGTTCCTTTTCCGAAAGCTCCTGCCGCCGCTGTGCGATTTCCGTCTCCCGGCTCATCACCTTCTCCGCGACCACCTCCGCTTCCGCCCGCGCTTTCTCCAACTGCCCCTGCCGCGCCTGGATTTCCACCTGCAACAAATCAAACTGATGCCGCGCCAGTTGCGTGTCCAAATGCTGCAACTCCACCATGAGCTGTTTGTAGCGCCGCGCCTTGCCCGCCTGCCGTTGCAGCGACCCGATCTGCCGTTTCACCTCCCGGATCAAATCCGCCACCCGCAACAAATTCTGCTCCGTCGCCTCCAGCTTGCGCAACGCCTCCTTCTTTTGCGTCTTGTATTTGGTGATCCCCGCCGCCTCCTCAAAGATCATCCGCCGGTCCTCCGGCTTGCTGGACAAAATCTGGGTGATGTTGCCCTGCGCCATGATGCTGTAGCTGCTCCGTCCCACGCCCGTCCCCATGAACAACTGCTGGATGTCCCTCAGCCGGCAGGGCGTTTTGTTCAGATAATACTCGCTCATCCCGTCCCGGAAAACGCGCCGCGTCAGCGTCACCTCGTTGTAAGCGATCTCCACTCCCGCCGCCGACAATTGCTCGTCATCCACTCCGCCAATCGTCAGCGACACCTCCGCCATGCTCAACGATTTGCGCGAATCGGTCCCGTTGAAAATCACATCCGCCATTTCCCCGCCCCGCAACGCCTTGGCCGACTGCTCCCCCAGCACCCACCGGATTGCGTCCGATACATTGGACTTGCCGCAACCATTGGGCCCGACGATCGCCGTCACCCCCGGCTGAAAGTTCAGCGACGTTCTATCGGCAAACGATTTGAACCCCAAAACGGTTATGTTTTTTAAATACATAATGTAATGACGCGCGTCAGTGAACCAAATCTCCGACCCTTTGTAAAGAAAAAACCACCATATAAAGTGGTTCCTTTTCCAATTTGTCCAAGTAATGGACGCCCCGGCCATGGCAATCACCAATCTTATGTAACGCCGTCCCGATCCTAATCCTAACCGAATTAGTCATCTTAACCCCATCACCCCCTTCCCATTTCAACCTTCTCGACGTTTCCTCACGTTTTTCTTTCCCCCAACCCCGTCCTGCGTGCTCACCGTTCCATTTATCATTTATCCTTTATCATTTAGCATTTCATTCAGCATTTCGCCTTGCCTTTTCCCCGTTTTGTGTCAAGTTCACCCGCCAAGGCCAATCATCGCGGCCACTGTAACCGCGGTCGCGCTGGGGCCGTCTGAGGCTCAAACGTTATAATGCAACTGATTACCATGACTAATAAAATAATTGCCGCCGCCGCCCGCCTCGCCGTCATGGCGGGCCTGGGTGCGGCCACCACCGTCCTAGCCGTTGACCTCGCCAAGCTGCCTCCGCCCTCCACCCAAAAAGGCGTGACCTACGCCAAGGACATTCAACCGATCTTCAAAGCCAGTTGCTTCGATTGCCATGCGGAAAAAGTCCATAAAAACGACCTACGGCTCGACTCCCTGGCCGCCACTCTCAAAGGAAGCCGCGACAACAGCGATGTGATCGTCCCCGGCAAAAGTGAGAAGAGCGATCTCGTCATCAATATCTGTTGGGAAGCCGGCCCTGAACATCCGATGCCTCCGAAACCGCGTCCTGCTCGCGGCGGCCCCCGCCCTGGCGCCAACAACGACCCTGCCGCGGGCGGACCGAACCCGCC
>JBEKUQ010000417.1:0-3756 GCA_049514835.1 Verrucomicrobiota bacterium
TCTGCTCGGGGCCCAAGAGGTTGCCCGCGCCGCGGATTTCCAGGTCGCGCATGGCGACGCGGAAGCCGCTGCCCAGGGTGGAATACTGTTTAATGGCACTGAGCCGTTTGCGGGCTTCGGCCAGAAGGCCGGCGTGGCGGGGCAATAAGAGGTAGGCGTAGGCCTGGTGCTTGTAACGGCCCACCCGTCCGCGGAGTTGATATAAATCGCTCAGTCCAAAACGATCGGCGCGATCAATGATAATGGTATTGGCGTTGGGGATGTCCAGGCCGCTTTCGATGATGGTGGTGGAGAGGAGGACATCGGTGCGGCCGTTGACGAAGCTGGCCATGACTTCTTCCAGGCGGCTGGATTCCATCTGGCCGTGGCCGATGGCGATGCGGGCCTGGGGAACCAGGGCGCGCAAACGGAGGCCCACGGCTTCGATGTCGAAAACGCGGTTGTGCAAATAAAAAACCTGGCCGCCGCGGTTGAGTTCGCACTGGATGGCGTCGCGGACGGTGCGCTCGTCGTACGGGGCCACGATGGTTTCGACGGGCAACCGGTCCTGGGGCGGAGTTTCGATGGTGCTCATGTCGCGGGCGCCGGCCAGGGCGAGGTAGAGGGTGCGCGGGATCGGCGTGGCGGTGAGGGTGAGCACATCCACGGTGACGCGGAGTTGTTTGAATCTTTCCTTGTGCATGACGCCGAACCGCTGCTCTTCATCAATGACGACCAGGCCCAAATCCTTGAAGGCAATGTCCTGCTGCAAAAGGCGGTGGGTGCCGATGGCGATGTCCACCGAGCCGGCGGCGAGCTGGCGGATGGCGGCGGCCAGTTCGCGCCGGCTGCGAAAGCGGGAGAGCAGCTCGATGCGGATGGGATAATCGGCCATGCGTTCGCGAAAGGTGTTGAAGTGTTGCTGGGCCAGGACGGTGGTGGGGGCGAGGATGGCGACTTGCTTGCCGGCCAGGGCGGCCTTGAAGGCGGCGCGGATGGCGACTTCGGTTTTGCCGTAGCCGACGTCGCCGCAGATGAGGCGGTCCATGGGGCGGGGCGTTTCCATGTCTTGTTTGGTGTCGAGGATGGCGCGGAGTTGATCGGGCGTTTCCTCATAGATGAAGCTGTTTTCAAATTCGCATTGCCAGCCGGCGTCGGGCGGGAAGGGGTGGCCGGGCTGGGAGGCGCGGGCGGCCTGGATGGAAAGCATTTCGCCGGCGAGATCGCGCACGGCGTCCTCCGCCCTGGATTTGGTCCTGGCCCAGCGGGCGCCGCCCAGGGTGTTGAGGCGGGGGCGGGCCTTGCCGGCACCGACGTATTTGCTGACCAAATGCGCTTCGCTGACGGGCACGAAAAGTTTTGGCGCCGGCGCTTCGCTGGCGCCGGCGCTGTATTCGATGACAAGACATTCGTCGCCGGAGGCGGGAGCACCCGGGCGGTTGGGCGGGAGGAGCCGGGAGGGCATGGGGCGGAGGCCGAGGAAGCGTCCGATGCCGTGCTGGAGATGGACGACGTAATCGCCTTCCTCCAATTCGGAGAAATTGATGTCCAACAGGGAGCGGCTGGTCTGGGCGTGGGGCGATTTGAGGCGGCGCGGACGCTGGACTTTGTAGCGCCCGAAAATTTCAGCGTCGGTGACGACGGCGAGCTTGGCGGAGTCAAAGAGAAAGCCGCGGGCAAGTGCGCTGGAGCGCATTTGCAGCCGGGTGGCGGGGCCGAGGCCGTATTCCTGCCAGACTTCCTCGAAGCGCTGGCGTTCGCCCTGGTTGTTGCAGAAGATGAAGACGGAATAGTCCTGGCGCGTCCAGCGGTGGAGCTGGGCAAAGAACTCCTTGCGCTGGGCCTCGGCGATGTGCGCCTCCGGCGGGCGGTCGCCGATGGGCCGGTAAATATCGAGGCCCTGGAAGAAGAGGGAATGTTGAGTTTTGAATGGTGAATTGGGGATGGGCGGCACGGGAGCTTCCGCGTCATGTGTGAAGAGGTTTTCCAGTTCGCTGAGGGAGATGGAGAGCATGCCGCGCCGGGCCATGTCGTCTTGAAATTCGCGCCAGGAAATGAGGAAGGGGTTTTCGGGCGGGATCTGGAGTTCGTAGGCGTCGGCGCGGTCGCGCAGCATTTCGGGTTCGCAGAGGAGAAAGATGGCGTTGGGCGGGAGATAGTCGAGCAGGCTGGCGGCGGGCGGAGCGGTGGCGGCGGCTTTGGCCCGGGCCTGCTTCAACAAACCGAGTTCGCCGCCGGGCGGGAGGATGATGTCGGCGACCGGCTCGCGGGAGATTTGGGTGAGGGGATCGAAGAGGCGCAGGGAATCGAGCTCGTCGCCGAAGAATTCGAGGCGGACGGGAAAGCGGCTGGTCAGGGGCCAGAGGTCAACAATGCCGCCGCGCAAGGAGATTTCGCCTTTTTGCGTGACCTGGGCTTCCGGCTCGTAGCCCTGTTCTTCGAGCCATTCGATCAAGTCGAGCGGGTCGGTGTGATCGCCTTTTTGGAGGCGGCGGGTGCGGCGGTGAAGCTCGGAGGGGGGCAAGGTTTTTTCGAGCAAGGCGGTGAGGTTGGCGACGAGGAGGGTGGCTTGGGGAAACGGTTTTTGAGAGAGAGCAACGAGGGTTTCGAGGCGTTCGCTGATGACGTCAACGTGGGGCAGGCGGGCTTCGTGGGGGAGGACTTCCCAGGAGGGATAGAAGAGGGAGGATGGGGGATTAGGATTAGGATTAAGATTAGGAGGAACCCTCACCTCACCCTGACCCTCTCCCCTCCCATCGGATGGGAGCGGAGAGGGAACAGCGGGGTGAGACGCCATGTCGTACGAAAGTTTGTTCAGCGACGGCTGGTTGGAGGGAGGGGGATTAGGATTAGGATTAGGATTAAGATTAGGATTAAGATTAAGATTAAGATTAAGATTAGGATTGGAGGAAGGGAGTTGGGAGAGCCAGGTTTGGATGTCTTGTTGGAAGGTTTCCTGGGTGGTCAGATTTTGGGCGACGACGATGATGGGACGGTCGGGAAACAGCCAGGAGAGGAGAACGGCCAGGAAGGGGTGGGCGGCGGGGCTGACGGCGTTGAGGGACAAAGGCTCCCCCTTCTCCACGCGCTCGCGCAGGGACTGCACGGCGGGAGTTGAAGCAACGGCCGGGAACAAACCGCCGGCCGCCGGAACTGACGGCTTTATGCCAACGGGTAAAGCTGGCCTTGGACGGGGGAGAATTCAAGCGTGGGATTTGCTGGAACATATTTTTGTCGCTTGACGGGGGGAGGAATGCTTGAATCTCGCACCAACAGAACATTATTGGCATGAACGCATACCTATTTGTCGCGAGCGTGACGCGCTTTCGAGTGGCCGAACCCGATCCCGCGCGGGGAGCCGCCGCGAACCAAAGGCAGCTTTGGACTTCGGGATTGAGTTCGATGGTGTGCGCCGACAGTGCGGAGGAGGCCGAGAAACGATTTGAGGCGTGGGCCTGCGCGCCGCCGGAGGGAGACAGCGGGATTGAGAGCCGGATCAACAAAATGACGGCGGCGCAGTTTGTGGACCAATTGTTGACGGAAACGAAGCCCGTTGCGGCGGATTGGCGGCAGATCGCAACCCAGGCGCAATTGGACCTGGAAGCAACGGCGGCGGAGGATTTTGAACAGGGCTACTGGCTGGACGTGAACGGCGTCATCCCGCCCAGCGCGAGCCTGGAGGATTTGCGCCGGGAGTTGCCGGAGGACATCAGTTCCGGCCTGAATTGGGCGGCGGAGAGGCAATTCTTTTTTCTGTTTAGCGTGTTGAGTCCGCCG
>JBEKUQ010000418.1:0-3755 GCA_049514835.1 Verrucomicrobiota bacterium
GGGTGGTGGAATTGCGGCGGCGCCTGCAGCAAATTCCCGGCACGGAAGCCTCCAGCCTGCATACGCTGGCGGATGCGCTCGTGAAAAAATCCGTCGGGGTTTTCGGCGGGGACGGATGGGCCTACGACATTGGTTTTGGCGGGCTGGACCATGTGATTGCCATGAACGAGAAGGTCAATATTCTGGTGCTTGACACCGAGGTTTATTCCAACACGGGCGGGCAACAGTCCATGGCGACGCCGCGGGGCGCGTCGGCGCGGTTCGCCAGCGCGGGCAAGCGGGCGGGGAGGAAGGACCTGGGCCTGATCGCGATGGCTTACGGCACGGCCTACGTGGCGCAGGTGGCGTTTGGCTCCAAGGACGCCCAAACCGTCAAGGCCTTTGAGGAAGCGGAGTCCTACCCCGGCACTTCTCTGGTCATCGCCTACTGTCCGTGCATTGAGCATGGCTACACGCTCGGGCAGAGCCTGGACCAGCAAAAGCTGGCGGTGGAGACCGGTTTCTGGCCGCTCTATCGCTTCGATCCGCGGCGCGTGGCGGCGGGCGAACCGGGATTGAAACTGGATTCGGCCGCGCCCAAGATTCCGCTGGAAAAGTTCTGGGCGACGGAACGGCGTTTCCAAACCATTGGCAGCCAGGATCCGGAGACCGGCAAAGCCGTTCTTGCCGCCGCGCAACAGGAGGTCATCAGCAAATACGCCCTTTACGAAAGGATGTCCACCTCGGCGGATGTATCCGTCCAGGTGGCGATGGCGAAGTAAGTTTCATCCGCTCAGCTTTGGAACAGAGTTGGGCGGAGCCACTCGATGAGGTTGCGGTGCGCGTGGTCATTCAACGGGTGAGCCAGGCCGGCGTCGTCATCAGCGGCGCCGTCAAGGCCTCGATTCAAAGCGGCCTGCTCGTCCTGCTGGCCGTTGAGGAATCGGACACGGCGCAGGACATCGAATGGCTGAGCGGGAAAATCGTCCGCCTGCGCATCTTCAACGATGAGCAGGGCCTGATGAACCGTTCGGTGCAGGAGACGGGCGGCGGGATTTTGGTAGTGAGCCAGTTCACCTTGTTCGCGAGCACGAAGAAGGGCAATCGTCCTTCGTTCAGCCAGTCGGCGCGGCCGGAAGCGGCGGTGCCGCTGTACGAGCAATTCATCCGCCGGTTGACGGAGGATTTGGGGAGAAGCGTTCAAACCGGCGAATTTGGCGCGGACATGAAGGTGAGCCTGACCAACGACGGCCCTGTGACCATCATCATGGATTCGAAGAGGCGGGAGTGAGAAGGGATGATCCGCGCCCTGCGGCGAGAGTGACAAACTCAATGAACCTGGCGCAAGCGGCAAAAGCATTGGGTGGCATTGGTGGCCGGCTGGCTGAATCGCATTATGCCGCTCACATTCGTCAGTGTCATGGTGTCCCTTTGCGCGCGCGCGGCTGAGTAAATCATATTCATGTTGACCCCCCGGACCGCGCTTTGCTAGTATCGCGCGCCATGCTTGGTGAGGCCGAAAACCAATTTTCCAGCCGCGCAACGCTCAGTAATGTGAGGACTGAATTTCCTGCTGGAACGTGTTGTTTGAGGCCGCCGCGGCGCCTGGCCATGATTCTCAGCTCCCTGGAACTCCGGCCTCTGGCAACTCTGTTGATTTTGGCGCTGGCGACGGGGCTTGCCGGTTGCAAGGGAGTTGCGGAACCGCGATCAGCGCCATCGGTCGGCCTGCCGGCATCCCGGCCGGTCGCGGGGCGCGCGGAACACGAGTGCCTCGGCTGCCACAGCCCCTTCGACCAACTCATCGAGGCTACCGCCAAGTACGTCGCGCCCAGCGGCGAGAAGACCAGTCCTCATCGCTACGTGCCGCACGAGTCGAGGCTGGAGAAAGATATTCCCGATTGCAGCCAGTGCCACACGGCCCATCCGCTTTCTCCCTTGCCGGCCAAGGGATCGCTCGACTTGTCCAAAGTGAGCGTGGAGTGGTGCTATACTTGCCATCACGAAAAGAATTTCACGTCCTGCAAAGAATGCCATCCCTGAAACGCGCGCGCGGCGATGGGCGAAACTACACGAAAAGGAGCAAATCATGTCCAACAAAGATACCTCTGTAAGTCGCAGGCAGTTCCTCAAGAGTTCGGTGGTCACCGGCGCGGCCCTTGCCGCCGGCAGCTTGACTGCCGCCACAGCCAAGGCGGAAGGCGTTCCGTCCAAGTGGAACAAGGAAGCCGATGTGGTCATAGTGGGAACGGGCCATTCCGGACTTGCGGCTGCCATCACCGCCGCGGATGCCGGCGCCAAAGTTGTCGTTCTCGAAAAAATGAAGAAGGAATTTGAGGGAGGCAACAGCAAGGTCTCCGGCAACATGTGGTGGACGCCCACGGACCTCCCGCAGGCCCTCCAGTACATCGGCGCCCTGAGCTACGGCCTCACCGACAAGGAGTGCATCCAGGCCCTCGCCGAGGAAATGCTGAAGCTCAACGATTGGCTTCAGACGCTGGGCATCCGGGCCACTCCGCTCGGCATTTTCCAGCCCGAACACCCCGAACTCCCCGGCGCCGCCTGCGTGCGCACCTGGAGCAACGGCGGAAGCTCGGAGGCCAAACTGTGGACTCCCCTCCGCGAGCAGGTGGCCCGGCGAAACGTGGAAGTGATATACGAAGCGCCGGCCAAGGCGCTGATCCAGTTGCCTTCCAGGGAAATCGCCGGCCTTCGGACCGAGATCGCCGGCCAACCCTGTTTCATCAAGGCCAAGAAGGGCGTCATCCTCTGCTGCGGCGGCTTTGAGTTCGACTTCGAAATGCAGAAGCAGTTCCTCCCCGGCTGGCCGATTTACGGCCAGGGTTCGCCCGGCAACACCGGGGATGGCATCCGCATGGCCCAACAGGCCGGCGCCGCTCTCTGGCACATGAACAACCCCCTCGCCGGCCTGGGCGGCATGGTCGTGCCGGAGTTTGCGCCCGTCGTCATCCCCATCAGCGTGGGCGGTTCAGGCTTCATTCGCGTGGACAAACTCGGCAAGCGCTTCATGTCCGAGAACCGCCCGAGCCGCCACGGTTTCGGCCAGAAGGAATACCTGATGTTCTTCGACGGCGTCGTCGGCGACTTCACCCGGCTGCCCTGCTATACCATTTTCGATGAGACCTCGCGCCTGCGAGGTCCGCTGGCTTCCTCCAACCGCAAGTTTGGGTGGTTCGGCTGGTTCTCGGGTTATGAATGGAGCCGGGACAACAGCAAGGAAATCGAGAAGGGCTGGATCCTAAAGGGCGAGACCGTGGCCGAACTTGCCGCCAAGCTGGGGATGAAGCCCTCTGCCCTCGATGAGACGATCAACAGATACAACGAGAACTGCAAAACAGGCGTGGATCCCGATTTCAACCGTCCGAAGACAAGCCTGGTGGCCATCGAGACGCCTCCCTACTACGCCGTGAAGCTGTTCCCGACCATGGTCAATACCCAGGGCGGCCCAAAGAGAAACTCCAAGTGCCAGGTGATGGATCCGTTCGATCAGCCCATTCCGCGACTGTACACCGCAGGCGAGTTGGGCTCCTTCTGGGGATGGATGTACAACGGCGGCGGAAACAACGCCGAGTGCCTCTGCACCGGGCAAATCGCCGCGCGCAACCTCGTCGCCATGAAAACGCTCGCGTAAGCCCGACGGAGCTTGGAGCGTGTTTTGAAAATAGATCGGGATAGGGATTGCGAGCGCGGCGGGGCGGATGGCGAGGCGCGACGAGGGCGCATATTCGAGAGAAATCTGCAACCGAGGAGCAACG
>JBEKUQ010000419.1:0-3751 GCA_049514835.1 Verrucomicrobiota bacterium
CGAAGCAGACGCTGCAATACTGCACCATTGTCTCGCCGGTGGATGGCGTCATCATTGACCGCCGGGTCACCATCGGGGAAACGGTGGCGTCGAGCTTGAACACGCCCAGTTTGTTCCTGATTGCCAAGGACTTGAAGCGCATCCAGGTCTGGGCCTCGGTCAATGAAGCCGACATCGGCAGCATCCACACCGACCAGGATGTGACTTTTACGGTGGATGCTTTTCCAAACCGGACCTTCCACGGCAAGGTGAACAAGGTGCGGCTCAACGCAACCATGACGCAAAACGTCGTGACCTACACGGTGGAGGTGAACACGGACAATTCCGATGGCAAGCTCTTGCCATACTTGACAGCCAATGTCAATTTCCTCACCGGACAGGCCACCAACGTGTTGCTGGTATTGAACTCGGCCTTGCGCTGGCACCCGCAGAAAGATCTCATCGCGCCGCAGTACCGCCAACCGGCCAACGAGGCCGACGGCGCCCCGCCGGGGGCCAGGGCGGCGCGCAATGCCGGCGGAACCGACGGCCCAAGCGCGGCCTCCGCTGGCAGCGCACAGGGCGCGGCGCCCATGCAAATCGGAATGTTGTGGGCGGCGGAGGGAAATTTTGTGCGGCCCGTCCCCGTGAAACTCGGTTTGACGGACGGGACCTGGACCGAAGTGCAAGGGGAGAGCCTGACCAAAGGCATGGTGGTGGTGACGGGCACGTTGAGCGTGGAAGCGGCGGCGGAGGAGGCGGCCGGGGCCAATCCGTTCATCCCGCAAATTGGACGGCGGGGCGGCCCTGGCGGCGGCGGCGGCAGGCGGGGCGGCGGTTGACGAGGGCAAGGCAAGGTTATGGAATTGCTTTCGTTGAACCAGGTCTGCAAGACCTACCATCTGGGGGAGATGGACTTGCCGGTGCTCAAGGGTGTCACCTTGTCCATTGCCAAAGGGGAGCTGGTGGCGTTGATGGGGGCGAGCGGATCGGGCAAGAGCACCCTCATGAACATCCTGGGCTGCCTGGATCATCCCACCTCGGGCGAGTATTGGCTGGACGGCCAGGAAATCTCGGGCGCCTCGGCCAATGAACGCGCCCAGTTGCGCAACCGGCTGATCGGCTTTGTTTTCCAGAGTTTCAATTTGTTGTCGAGAACCTCCGCGCTGGACAACGTGGCGATGCCGCTGACCTACGGCGGCACCTATGTCCATGAGGAGGAGATGAAGGCGCGGGCCACGGAGATGCTGCGCAAGGTCGGGCTGGCGGACCGGATGGATCACCAGCCTTCGCAACTTTCGGGCGGACAGCAGCAGCGGGTGGCCATCGCGCGCTCGCTCATCAACCGGCCGCGCCTCTTGCTGGCCGACGAACCGACGGGCAATCTGGATTCGCACACCAGCGAAGAGATTCTGCAAATGTTAAGCACCCTCAACGCCGAGGAAGGGCTGACCATCATCCTGGTCACGCACGACCCGCAAGTGGCCCGGCACGCCAAACGAATCATCCACATCCGCGACGGCTTGATCGAGGCGGCGGCGGAGACAAAAAAAGAGGAGGAAAAAGCATGAGAGCCTATCGCACGTTTAAAACCGCCATGCGCGCCTTGCGCCGCAACGTCATGCGGGCGGCGCTGACCACGCTCGGCATCGTCATCGGGGTGGCGGCCGTCATCGCCATGATGGAGATCGGCAACGGCTCCTCGCTGGCCATTCAACATACCATCGCCACCATGGGCGCTTACAATTTGATGGTCTTTCCCGGCAACTCCCTGCTGGGCGGCATCAGCACCGGCACCGGCGGCAGCATGAGGCTCACGCCCGACGACGCCGACGCGATCTTGATGGATTGCCCGTCGGTGGCGGCGGCGGCGCCGGTGGTTTACGCGCGGGCCCAGGCCGTGTATAACAACCTGAACTGGCAGCCCGGCACGCTCTCCGGAACCACGCCCGCGTTCTTGGAAGTGCGGGATTGGGGCGACATGGCGCAGGGCAATCCCTTCACCGACCGGGACGTGCGCAACGCCAGCAAGGTCTGCGTCATTGGCAAAACCATTGTGGACAAGCTCTTCCAGGATGAACCGCCCGTCGGCAAGGAAATCCGCCTCATGAACGTCAACTTCAAAGTGGTCGGCGTCCTCAAGGCCAAGGGCGCCAACATGATGGGGTCGGACCAGGACGACATCATCCTGGCGCCGTGGACGACGATCAAGTACCGCGTCTCCTCGGTTTCGACCACTTCGTCGGCGTCCACCGCCACCTCCTCGACCACGACCGTTCTGCCCAGCCAGGTTTATCCCCCCGCCCCGATGCCCTTGTATTCCGTGCCCTCGGCGGTGCAACAGGCCGACACGCCCCAGCCGGTGCGTTTTGCCAACGTCAATCAAATCGTGGTGGCGGCCCGTTCGGGAGGGGAAGTGTCGTCGGCCATTGAGGAAATCACCGCCCTGCTGCGCGAGCGCCATCACATCCGCCCCGACATGCCGGAAGATTTCACCATCCGCGACATGACGGAGATGGCGAGGACGATGAGCTCGACCACGGAGTTGATGACCACTCTGCTGCTGATCGTGGCGGCCATTTCGCTGGTGGTCGGCGGGGTCGGCATCATGAACATCATGCTGGTGTCGGTCACCGAGAGAACGCGCGAGATCGGGCTGCGCATGGCCGTGGGCGCGCAGTCGGCCGACATTCTGCATCAGTTCTTGACCGAGGCCATCGTGCTGTGCCTCATCGGCGGCGCGATGGGGATCGGGGTCGGACGGGCCACTTCCATCCTGGTGCGCCTGATCAAACACTGGCCGACCGCGGTCTCTGTGGGGGCGATTATCGTGGCGGTGGCGGTCTCGGCCATGGTGGGCGTGCTGTTTGGATTTTACCCGGCGTGGAAGGCCTCGCGTTTGGACCCGATTGACGCGCTGCGCTACGAATAAACGCCGGGATAAACCAGGATCATTTTTCCATGAAAAAAAACTTCGCAACGCGGTGGACGGCCCTGGCCGTTTCACTCGGCGCGCTGGCCATGATGTGCGGCTGCATGGTCGGCCCGGATTACAAGCCCCCGCAAACGCCCATGCCGCCCTCCTGGTCCGGCCCGACCAACAGCTCCACCAATGCCGCCACGCGCTTCTCGGACACCACGGCCGACCTGGCCCGTTGGTGGACGAAATTTCAGGACCCGGAATTGACCGAATTGGTCAACGCCGCGCTGCGCACCAATCTGGACGTGCGGCTGGCCGAGACGCTGCTGCGCGAGGCCCGCGCCGCCCGCGGCCGGAATGCGGGCGGACTTTGGCCCTCGCTGACGGCCTCCGGATCGGCCACCCACAGCGGCTCGGTCAGCCGCGGCGCCACTTCCGAGAAGCTCGGCGCCGGATTGGGGACACTCTGGAATTTGGATTTTTTTGGCGGCACGCGGCGGCAGCTTGAGTCCGACGACGCCGCCATCCAGGCCGCTTGCGAGAACGTGTACGGCGCGCAGGTGACGCTGGTTTCGGAAGTGGCGCTGGACTACATCCAGGTGCGGAGCGCGCAGGAACAAATCGCGATTGCGCGGACCAATCTGGAGACGCAGAGGCACACGGCGGAAGTGACGCGGCTGAAAGGGGCGGCGGGGTTTGTCAGCCAGCAGGATGAAGCCAACGCCGACGCACAGGTGGCTTCGACCTCGGCGTCCATCCCGGTGCTGGAAACCCAAATCCAGCAGAGTATCTTCGCGTTGAGCATTTTGCTCGACCGTCCGCCGGCCGATTTGCTCGAGGATTTGTCCAAGC
>JBEKUQ010000420.1:0-3748 GCA_049514835.1 Verrucomicrobiota bacterium
CGCGGCGCTGCGCCTGGAGATTTACGAGGTGGGCGACGCCAAGGAGGAGATCATCACCGAGCACGCCATTTATGAGGAGCCGGTCTGGCCGGAGAATCCGCGCGCGCTGATCCAGCCGTTTGAGGTGGGGCGTTATTGCCTGAAGGTTTATGACAAGAATTCCAACCGGCTGATTTATTCGCGCGGCTTCAATCCGATGTTCGCGGAATACAAGACGACGCAGCCCGCGCTGGACGGCGTCAAGCGCGCCTACGAGGCGGTGCTGCGGTTTCCGTGTCCGAAAAAGCCGGTGCTGGCGGTGGTGGAACGGCGCGACAAGTACAACGTGCCGGTTCCCCTTTACACCACGACGGTGGATCCGAACGATTTTCACATCATCCGGGAAAACGTGAGCCTGGGGGACACGATTTTTGAAATCCAGAAAACGGGCGATCCGCACGACAAGGTGGATTTTGTCTTTCTGGCGGAAGGCTACACGGCGGAGGACAAGGACAAATTCAAAAAGGACGCGGAGCGCATGACGGATTACCTGTTCAGCATGGAGCCGTATAAGACCAACCAGGAGAGATTCAACATCAACGCCATTTTCCGCGCGTCGGCGGAGCGGGGCATGGACGAACCGGTGCAGCGCCGCTACAAGAACACCGCGCTCAACGCCTCCTACAATTCGTTCGAGGAAGACCGTTACCTGCTGGTGCAGGACAGCTTCGCCCTGCACCGGATGGCGGCGCAGGTGCCTTACGACTGCATCATCGTGCTGGTCAACACCGCCCGGTACGGCGGCGGGAGCATTTGTCTGGATTACTGCATCACGTCGGTGGACAACAGCCGCAGCCAGCGGGTGTTCATCCATGAGCTGGGCCACGCCTTCGCCTTCCTGGCCGACGAATACCAGGGCAATGTTTCCTACAACGACATGTATCCCAAGGGCGTCGAGCCGCTGGACCCCAACATCACCGAAATGCTCGACCCGGCCCGCCTCAAGTGGAAGGCGCTGCTGACTCCCGGCATCGCCCTGCCGACTCCGCCCGCCCAGGCCGAGACGGCCGCGCTGGGGTTGGAATTGCGCAACTTAACCAACGGCATGAGCGACGAGCAGCTCGCGAACCTGGACGCGGGGGTGAAGGCGCGCCAGGCGGAGATTCAGGCCGCGATTGCCGCGCTGCCCGGGCGCGTCGGCGCCTTCGAGGGCGCGGGGTATTTGAAAACGGGCATGTATCGGCCCCAGGAAAACTGCGTCATGAACGCGTTGCGACCCAACGACCAGTTTTGCGCCGTTTGCAAATGGGCTTTGCAAAGAATGATTGACTATTACGCGCCGCCCGCGCCTTAGCTCACGCGCATAAACAAGTTCCTGACAGCGGGCGCAAATTGAGTTTAAACAAACCAAATCCATGCCATGAAAGAGCCTTCCTGGTCATTGCCGCGGATTTTAGTTTTGACGACGGGCCTTCTCTTCGGGCTGTCGTGCGCCCATCCCTCCCGGCCCGAAACCGGCGGCCCGCCTCCGGCCCTGGCGGCGATGGACCCGCAAAAAGTGGAGGACCAGGACGACATGACGTGGGCTGTTTACCATCCCGTTCCCGGCGTCAACTGGGCGGACCCGCGGCGCCAGCCGACGGTGAAGCTGATGCGCATCGCGGTGCTGGCGGCCGATTTTGACGACCAGCCGTTCGTCATGACGCTGCCCAGGCATTCCGACCTTTTCGGCAACCCGCAAATTGCCCCGGTCCGGCGCGCCGACGTGGCGAAGTTCTACGCCGATTTTTGGAACAAGCCGCAGAAGGTCAACCGGGGCCACACGCTGCACGAGTATTGGATGGAGCAATCGCGCGGGCGAATGGGGGTCACGGTGACGCCCTTCGGCCCGTACCACATGCCCCTGAAAATGTTCCAATACGGCCTGGCCGGCCAACAGCGCGGCGCCTTGCCGTCGGGATACGCGCCCGCCGGCCGGGGCGGGTTGACGGGTGACGTGGACGCGCTCTGGCGGGCGGACGCGGGCAAAGACGTGCGCACCAATTTCGACATCGTGCTGCGCATCTTTGCCGGCTACGACGAGACCTGTCTCTGGCAGGAATTTGGCGAGATGAAGTTCCAAACGCGCGACGACATCACGCCGGCCTTTGGCAACCCGGACACCAACCTGCCCCGGTGGGTGGTCAGCCGCTATGTGCCGTGGACGAGCTGGAAGGCGGCCGAAATGCTCTGGAGCGAGTCGTCCATCATCCAGGGCGAATGTTCCGGCTCCATCCGCCACGAGATTTCCCATTACGCCTTCCACGTTGGCGACAACAATAATAATCCCTACGTCATACCCTACCGGCGGACTGGCGCCGGGCCGTGGGACATCATGGACCGCGGCTCCTTCAACGGCCCCGGCGGCCCGCATCGCCGCTGGCTTATCCCGGTGATGGAAGGCGGCTCGATGCCCGCCGGGCTGATGCTCCGCCAGAAACTCAATTTCAAGTTTATTGACACCAACGACGTCCTGCGCCTCAACCGCAACGGGCTGGCGGCGTCGGGCCTGGCGGTGGCGGATGTGGTGGCGCGCGAAGTCGTGCGCGGCCCCGCTGCGTTCAGCGGCCTGATGGTCCGGCTGGACGGCGCGGCCCCGCAGGACCGCACGCCGCCGGACGATCCGGCCACCAACGCGCTCTCGCCCGGGCGGCCGCTCTACAAATTCTACAGCCTGGAAACCATCCAGCGCATCGGCTACGATTCGTTTTGCCCGGACAGCGGCGTGCTCATCGCCAGGAACAAGGACGGGGAAGGCTCGAACGGCGGGACCAACGGCTTCAATTGTTTCAACTGGGTGATAGACGCCCACCCCGAAGACATGCACAAGCTGGACTTCAAGCGGCCCAACGGCGAGCCGGTCCTGCGCACCATTGCCGATTACCGCCAGTTGAACGACGCCCTTTTCCACGCCGGCCTGAATTCCGGCAGTCAATACGAATATGAGGACGCGCCCAACCGCCTCCACTTCTACGTCATTGACCTCAAGACCGACCGGCAGGGCGTCCGCACCTACACGCTGGGCGTGCGCTCGCTCGACGGGTCGGGGCCGCAGAGGCGCGGGGTGGCGCTGGCGGGACCGGCGGCGCAGGCCGTGCGCGCGCGCAACTCGCCGTGCGTTTTTACCTTGAAAAATACCGGCGCCGCCGCGCCCACCGACCCGGCGGCCCATCCGCAGGACGCCACTCCCTGGCTGGGTTCGGACATCTACCGGCTTTCCGTTGCCGCGCAGGGAGAAGGATGGACCGCCCAATTGCGCAATGGGCTGGCCGCGGTGAAGTTTGGCGGGAGCGCGCCCGTTGCGGTCTATGTCACCCGCGCCGCCAACGCGGCCGCTGCCGGCACGATCACCCTCACCGCGACTTCCGAGGGGGATGCGTCCAAGACGGCCACGGTGCTTTGCCGGGTGACGAAATAATGAAGCGGATGCGACGGTCAATCCGCACCGGCCGGATACAGATTGGGGAAGTAACAACCGGCGGCATCGGCAGGGAAGTCGAGGCGCAACGGTCCTTTTGGCGATGCGGATGATACCAGACGTTGCGAGAGCAGTTCGACCGTGACCTTCTGCCCGGTGCGCGGCGATGCGCCGACGAGGCGCGGAACCTCGCCGCGCCCAATCTCCCCGCGCAGGAATAATTCGCGGAGCACCAAAGCCGAGCCGCGCCGAAGTTCACCGGCCGATTCTCTGCGCTCCGCATAACCGGCAATCCGGTTCAGCATGGCGTCC
>JBEKUQ010000421.1:0-3740 GCA_049514835.1 Verrucomicrobiota bacterium
ACACATGACCCAAACCTTTGAACTCTTGGGTCTCGCCGCCTGAAACCAAAATCCGCCCCGCGAACCGCGCGGCGCAAAACGACAACATGTTAGTGTTTTTTCTGGAATGAAGGTTAAGAGGGGTTAACCCGCCGGCAGGGCGCCCTTGTGGTGGGTGACGGCGGCGCCATCGCCGGGTTTCAGGTCCCGGAAAATGAGGGTGGAGAGGATGGTCCAGGCGCCCAGGACGAGAAAGGCCTGGTGGATGCCGTGGATCATTTCGGGCGCGTTGGAACGGAAACGGTCGGGGATGAAGACGGCCGTGGCCAGCGAGGCGGAGGCGACGCCGAAACTGATCGCCAACTGTTGGAGGGTGCTGGCAATGGTGCTGGCGCCGCTGGTTTCCTTCTCGGTCACGTCCGCATAGACCAGGGTGTTCATGCTGGTGTATTGCAGCGAGCTGAAGAACCCAAAGACAAAGGCCTGCGCCACGATCAGCCACACTGGCGTGCCGACGCCAATGGTCGCAAAGCACAGGATGAGCAGGCCCAGGATGACGGTGTTGGAATTGAGCACGGCGCGGTAGCCGAAGCGGGCGAGAATGCCGGGCATGGTCATCTTGAGGCTCATGGCCGCGACCGCTTGCGGCATCATGAGGAGGCCGGATTGAATGGGGGTGAAGCCGAGGCCGACCTGGTAAAGAAGCGGAAAGAGAAAGGGGATTCCCCCAATGCCAATGCGGGTGATGAACCCGCCCGCGACGGCGGCGCGAAAGGTGCGGAGGCCGAACAAAGCCAGGCGCAGCAAGGGAAAGGGAGTGCTGGCGGAGTGCAGGCCGTAGCCCGCCAGGAGCAAAAGGGAAAGGGCCAGCAACCCCAGGATTTCCAGTCCGCCCAAGGTGTGTTCGCCGAAGACCTCGAGCACATAGGAGAGCAGGGCGATGCCGGAGCCGAAGAGGATGAGTCCGACGGTGTCGAGCGGGTTAGTCGGTTCGCGGTAGTCCGGGAGATGCCGATAGACCAGATACAGGCCGAGCAGGCCGATGGGGATGTTGACGAAAAAGATGACTCTCCAATGAAAGTATCCGACGATGAGGCCGCCGACAAAGGGACCGAGCATGGGGCCAATCAGACCGGGGATGGCGACGAAGGTCATGGCGCGGATGAGTTCGGATTTGGCGAACGTCCGCACCAGGGTAAGCCGGCCCACCGGCACCATCATGGCGCCGCCGCAGCCTTGGAGGATGCGGCAAGCCACCAGCAGGTGGATGTTGGTGGAGATGCCGCAGAGAAGGGAACCCAGCGTGAAGAGAGCAATGGCGGACGAAAACACCCGGCGCGTGCCGAATCGGTCCGCCATCCAACCGCTGATGGGAATGAACACGGCCAGGCTCAGGGTGTAACTGGCGAGCACCGACTTCATGCTGAGGGGAACGACTCCGAGCGCCTGCGCAATGGCGGGGACGGCGGTATTGAGGATGGTGGTGTCGAGCGACTCCATGAAAAAGGCCATGGCGACCAGCCAGGGCAGGAGGCGCTTGCCGGAGGCGCCGGGCGATTGCAGGTTCGATTGGATTGCTGGAGTTGACACTACAGGATTTCCCCGACGCCGTGTTGCCCCGGTTGGACGCGCCGGGAGAGGGAATCGAGGATGAGGGCCGGCCCGCGACGCGCGGTCAGGCCGGACAGAGCAAGGATCGGTCTGGCAGGCGCGCTATTGTTCAAGAGAGTAGAAGAGCCAAAAGAGCAAACCCGCGGTGATGGAACCGACGACCAGGGCCACAATCAAGTTGCGCAAATAGCGCCTGCGCGCCCCCCGTCCCTGTCCCGGGAGCAAATAATAATGGCTTTTTTCCTTTTTGCGCACTTGCGAAGTCGTTAAAAGATATTTCGTAACAAAACGGTCAAATTGTCAATCAATCCCGCATTTTTTATGTCGTGGAAGGCGCGGCTGCTGATGGCTTTGTGCCTGCTGCCGGCAGGGCTGCAAGCCCAATCGCAGGAGCCGGTGTGGGCTGCGCTGGCGCAGTCCCGCCAGATGGTGGTGGTCACGGCCAGGGATTGGAGCGCCACGAATGGGTCGATGCAGCGGTTCGAGTTCGATCTGGTCCGGTGGCATCCGGTCGGGCCGTGCCTGCCCGTCGTGCTGGGCAGAAACGGTTTGGGCTGGGGCATTGGAATGCACCCGCCGCATCTGTCCGGCCCGCAAAAACAGGAAGGAGATGGACGAAGTCCCGCGGGGGTTTTCCGGCTTCCTTATAGTTTTGGCTACGCCCCTCCTGACGCGGTGCGCGCCATCCGATTGCCCTACATCCAATGCACGGCTTCGGTGGAATGCGTCGATGATACGAATTCGGCCTACTACAACATTGTGAAGGACCGGCGGTCGCTGGAGAAGGTCGATTGGAAAAGCTCGGAAAAAATGAAGTTGGCCGATGACGAGTATCGGTTGGGGGTGTTTGTCGAGCACAACAGCGGGCCGGCCGAGGCGGGTGGCGGCTCGTGCATTTTTCTGCATATTTGGAAGGGGCCGGACGCGCCCACCAGCGGTTGCACCGCGATGAGCGTCGGAGCGATGGAAAGTCTTGTCGGCTGGCTGGACCCGCGGTCCAGTCCGGTCCTGGTGCAACTTCCGCTGCCGGAATACGAGCGATTCGAGCAAGAGTGGCGGCTGCCGCCGCCGCCCGCGCCGGAGGGCGCCGATTCCGGCAAAAAGGCCCCCTAACCACGCGCGCCCATGCTCAATTACATCTGGCTGGCTCTGGTCGTCGCGGCGGTGCTGATCGGCGGATGGAACAATTGCCTGGATGACGTGGTCAAGGGCGCGTTCGACATGGCGAAGACCGCCGTGATGGAGATCGCGCTGCCGTTGTCGGCCATCATGACCATTTGGCTGGGGGTCATGCGGCTGGCGGAGAAGTCCGGGTTGATCCTTTTGCTGGCGCGCGGATTGCGGCCTGTGTTGCGGCGATTGTTTCCGGAAGTGCCGCCCGAACATCCGGCGATGGGAGCGATGGTGATGAACATCGCCGCCAACATGCTGGGCCTGATCAACGCCGCCACGCCGCTGGGCCTGCGGGCGATGGGCGAATTGCAGACGCTCAACCCCCATCCCGGCACGGCCACCAACGCCATGTGTACCTTTCTCACCATCAACACCGCCTCGGTCCAGCTCATCCCCACGACGGCGGTAGCCATCCTGGCGGCGGCGGGCGGAAGGAATCCCACCGCGATTGTCGGCACGGCGCTGATGGCGACGATGGTATCACAAACCGTCGGGCTGACGGCGGTCAAGACCTTCGAGAAGCTGCGCATTGTCCGGGCCAGCCCGGCGGCCGGCGAAGAAGCGCCCAAGCCGGTCCCCGCCGCCGGCGGCAACGCGGTGATGGCGGAAAGCGCCCCTGCGGCCCCGCTGACCCAATGGGGAAAACTGTTGCTGATTTTATTCGCGGGCTTCTTTATCTGGCTGTTCGTCCGACTGGCCTTCGCGGCCACGGCCGGCCCCGCGATGGGAGCTTTCGCGCGCACCGTCAGGGCCGTGTCGCTGCTGGCCATCCCGTTTTTTCTGTCGTTCTTTCCTCTTTACGCGGCGTTGCGGCGAATCAAGGTCTATGAGGAATTTGTGGAAGGGGCCAAGGAGGGATTTGGGGTGGCCATCCGCATTATTCCATTCCTGGTGACGATACTGGCGGCGGTCGGAATGTTCCGGGGCGCGCATGGCATTGATTTGGTGGCAAAGGCGCTCAAGCCCGCCCTGGACTT
>JBEKUQ010000422.1:0-3729 GCA_049514835.1 Verrucomicrobiota bacterium
CCGGTCCCGCCGCAGAATCAGCCGGCACGCGTTCTGCGCCGCCTCGTGCTGCCCGGCGTCCAAATGGATTCTCGCCAGAACTTTCAGGCCGGTCGCGTTGCCCGGCTCAAGCGCGATGGCCCGCAAGGCGGCGTGCCCCGCCTCGTTGGCCCGTCCCAGCTTTTGGCAGGCCAAGGCCAGGCTGGAATGGGCCGCGGCGGCTGTCGGCAGGAGGCGGGCCGCGCTGGCAAAAGCGGCCCGCGCCCCCTCAAGATTCCCCAGACTCATCTCCAGATGCCCCAGGGCCAGGGCGAATTGACCGTTGCCGGACGTTTGTTGCATCTCCCGGATCAACTGCTCGCGCGCTTGCGTGGTGTTCTGGCGCTCCCACGACTCCTCCGCCTCGGCGGCGCCATCGGATTCCGTCGCGTTTTCCGGCCGGTTGGAGGTGGCAATCGTACTCATGTTATTGCAACAGTTTGAAGACGGATTCCGGGCTTAGATTGGCCTGCGCGGCCAGGGCCGGCGCAGGCTCGGAAAACAGGTTCGCGCGCAACAATTCGGTGACTTGATCGGCGCCGGCCGCGTCGTTGATCCCCGGAACGCCCTGCTCCTCCAGCGGCACGAGTCCTTGCAGCCGCCCAAAGGCCGGATCGTCGCCGCGTGTTTCGGGGGCGTTGGCGGGGGCCGGCGCGGCAGAAGCATTGGCCGCCCGGCTGTTGCGCAAGTCCTGCGCCGCGGCCTCGGGGGAAAAACTGGTGTTGATCAGCATGGCTTCAGCGGCCCGCGGAAACAGGGGCCGGTTTGCAATTCGAGCGGACCGATGGTTTGGCCAGGAATCGGGTAAGCGGGGGGCGGTCGTCCGTCAACGCTTCCATGTTGTTGCGTTGGATTTCGTCGTAAACCTCCTGCCGATGCACCGGCACCTCCTTGGCCGCCTCAATCCCGACTTTGACCATGTCGCCCTCCAACCGGACAATCTTCACCACAATGCGGCCGTCAATGACAATGCTTTCGCCCGGTTTGCGAGAAAGAATGAGCATAAAATTGCGCCCCGGAGTTTCAGGCAGCGGCCAGTGGATGGCGGAGCGAGTACTGGGTGGCGTTGTTCGGAATCACCTGCTTGCCGATGAGCGTGCGCCGGTTGATCACCACCGGCCCTTTCAAATTCACCGTCGGCCGGCTGCTGCCGCGCAGGGTGACGATGTTGAGCAGAATGGCGTCGGAAGGATCAGTGATTCCCAGAAATTCAACATCATCATCGCTGATGTCCGGCTGATAATCGGACACCAGACGCGAAGGCGGCGCGACCAGAAACGCCCGCTTGGTGTCGTCCAGCATTTGGAACCACATGAACGGCTCCTCCGCCGGATTAGCCAAAAGAACGTATTGTTTGACATGCTCGAATCCCAACAATCCCAGCGGCAGCCGGATGATGTCTCTTGCGGCGCTTTGGCGTGTCTCCGTTTCAGTCAATTCAGCGGTGATCATGTTTGTGAATAGTCGTTAGATTTACTAAGCAAGGACCATGCCACGCCGGTCGCCGGACTGAAAATAAGTCAAAAAGTCCCAAAACAGCCCTAAAAGTGCGTTCTCGCAGGTTCTTCAACCCATGTGCCCGCCGACAATGGGCAAAAATGCCTTGGCCCATGACGATCCCACCGGCCATATTTTCCTCCCATTCCCCATCAAACCGCTTGCAGGGCCGGCGGATTGCTGCACGCCCTGCCCGCATCAAGCTGGCTTGCCGGCGCGCCGGTTGGAATGTTTACACTGTCCCGGCGAAGGAAAGGCGTTTTATCTGGAAGATGCCTTGCTTCGTCGCGCGCGAAGTCGCGGCGGTCTGGGCCTATTACTTCCGCCCGCTGGCGGGCTGAGAGCATTGGCCGGCCTGCCTCCTCAATCCGCTTCCAGCACAATGGTGTCATACATCAACCCGGCGCCGGTGGCGCAAAAAGTGAGCGTGTTTTCGCCTTGCTTCAAGACGGTGGCAGGAAAGCTGATTCTCCCGTCGGCGTCCTGTCGGCGGAATCCACCGTTCAAAACCGGCCCCCGTCAATGGATGAAATCCAGGATGGACAAATTCATGATCATCACTCCGCTCTGCATGGCCGCTTGCAAAGCCGTCTGGGTCTGGTCCAGTCGCGTCAGGGTCGTGGCCAGATCAGCGCCGGTGATGTTGGAAGTCTGCGTCGTTATCGTGGTGCCCAGTTGCGTGGCCGTCGCGCTCGCCGCCTCCAAGGTGGATTGCAGGACGCCATTCTCCGCAATTCCAGATACGATCTGGTTCTCATCCTTGGACAGGTTGGCGCTGTTGGTGGAGGTGATCGCGGCGGTATTGCCGGAAGTCAGGTTCTGTTGCAGCGAAATCAAGTCACCAAACAAATCCGCGCCCGAACGGCTGTCGGCGAGCAGTCCGGCCGGTCCGGCGCCGGTGCTGTTGGCGCCCGGAACCTGCGCGGTAACGGTCTGGCCGGGACCGATGATGCTTTGCGACACCGCCGTATTGCCCTGGTAAGCGACGCCGGTGACGTTGCCGCCGGCATCCGTGGTGGCGGCAAACGGCGGCTGATCGTTGATGGTGCCGCCAAAAATGTAGTTGCCCTGAGCGTTCTTGGTGTTGGCCGCCTGAAGCGCTTCCTGAATCAAATTGCCGACCTGCGTGGCATAATTGGCCAGTTGCGTGGAGGAGTTGATGCCTCCCGCCTCGGTCGCGATCTGCGCCGCCTGCTCGGTGATCGTTTGCAGGCTGTTCATGGCCGAGGCAGCCGTGGTCGCGGTGTTTTGAAGCTGCGTGATGTTGCTTTGGTATTGGTTGTTGGCGCTGGCCTGCATTTGCAGGGTCAGGGCCTGGTTCATGACCGCCGGATCGTCCTCCGGCAATGTCACCTTCAATCCCGTGGTGGTCTCGTTTTGCAGTTGAATCTGCTGGCTCTGTAATTGATTCATCTCCGCGAGGAGATTGTTGGTGAACAAACTTTCGGAGATGCGCATAACTTTTTTAACGGGTTGGCCGGTTTAGAACGGACTCTTCATGTTGATCACTGTCTCCATCATGGTGTCCAGCGTGGTCACAAGCTGGGCCGAGGCCTCGTAGGCCTTTTGATACTGCATCAGATCGGTCATTTCCTGGTCTATGGACACCCCGCTCGCCGAACTGCGCTCATTGGTCAAGGCCGTGCTCACGGCCTGGCTGGTATTGAGCTGCTCTGTCGCCGAGACTATCGCATTGCCCAGCTTGGAGACGGTCTGGGCGTAGTTCTGGGTCAAGGACTGGCCGCCGAGGGCGGGGTTGTTTTGCGTGGCCAGGTTGGCCAGGGCCAGCGCGATCCGGGTATCGCCGCCCGCCCCGGCCGTGCTGCTGGCCTGGAACTGGGACGGATCCGAGACCAGGGCGCTGTTGACGCCGATGTCCGCGGCGCTGCTGCCGGTGAAAAAAACCTGGCCCGTGCCGCCGCTGGCATCATAGCCCGCCGTATATATATTGTTGACTTGTGTGACCAGCTGCGAAGCCAGCGTGTCCAGGCTGCTTTGCAGGCTGGCCAGCGCGCCGTCGCGCGCGGTGATGTTGCCGCCGATGCTTCCGCCGGTCACCGCCAGCGGCGCGGCGGAATTCTGGTCCTGGATGAGCAATTGCCCGCCTCCGGCGTCGTAAGTCTGCAGGCCGTTGACCGCCTTGCTGCCCGTCACCATGGCCACGCCGCCGATGCTGATGTTCACGCTGCCATTGGCCTGGGCCGAGGTGGAAAT
>JBEKUQ010000423.1:0-3725 GCA_049514835.1 Verrucomicrobiota bacterium
CGAACTGGATGGCAGTCCGAAATACCAGGTCAGGACGTCCCAGGTGATGCCCGCCAGCATCGCGCACAGGATCGTGCCGATCGTCACATATGCCGAATCCACCAGCCCGGCCCCAATCGTCTTGGCCACCGCCACACCCGAAAGCGCCCCCAGAAAATTGGTCGCCGCCCCCAGCAGCACGGCCTGCCGCGGTGTCAGCACCCGCGTGCCCACCACAGTGGCGATGGAATTGGCCGCGTCATGGAAACCGTTGGTGTAGGTGAACGCCAGGATCGCGGCGATGACCACCAGGAGGAGAAGCACCGGGTCCATGATGCCTTAGGAGTGCTTGAGGACCACGTTGTCAATTACATTCCCGGCGTCCCGGCAGCGGTCCACCACCTTTTCCAGCAGCTCGTAAAGGTCCTTGGCCATGATCACCGTCAGCGGCGGATGTTGCCCGCGGTAAAGCTCCGTCAACAATTGCAGCACCAGCTTGTCGGCGTCCCCCTCGATCGTTTGCAGCTTTTCATTGGCTTGATTGACCGCCTGGAAATGCGAGTGCTCCAGTTCCTTGATCATGTAGGCCACCGTTTCCACCGCCTGTTCCACTAGGGCGATCTGGCGCGAAAAGTCAATCGGCCCCAGCAGCGGCGCGCAGACCATGTAGCGCGAGGCGAATTTCTCCTCCGTTTTCGGCACCCGGTAAAGCGACCGGGAAATCGCCTCGATGTCTTCGCGGTCCAGCCCGGTGATGGACACCCGCGCCAGCAGCTCGCTGATTTCCACCGTGATCTGCTTGTCCTTGCGCCGGGCGTCGGCAAATTGGGCCAGGCTGGCGTCGGGTTTGCCGTTTTGCAGGATTTCCTTCAGCGCCTGGACGCTGGCCCTCCCCTCCTCCGCGCTCGCCTGGAGCAGCCGGAAGAATTGGTCGTCCTTGGCGAACCATTTTTGAATCGAAAACATATTGTGCGTTCTGTATAGCAACACGCCCGGTTGCCAACAAGGGTTTTCCACAAACTCCAAGTCCGCGGGGCGAAGACGCGGGGGAAACGGGCTGCCGCAACGGCGTCTCGGCAGAGCGCCGCATTATTCTCGTTTTTTGAGATGGCGGCTTTCTGCCGAAAGCCGCTACGTTTCTCCGATGAAATCGCCGCCGCTCACCGGGCAGCCGGAATGGCATCATCTGCCGCGCCTCGCGCCGGAATTCTATCGCGGATTCGCCGTCGTGCAATGGACCCTCACTCTGGAAGGCCGCGCCACCGGCTGGCTGGACGCCCCGTTTCACAGGCAGTTCCGCGAACTGCTTCTTCACGCCGCCGCGCGCGAAGGCTTGTTCTGTCCGCTCTACGTCCTTATGCCCGACCATCTGCACCTGCTCAGGATGGGTCTGCGCGTCGGCAGCGACCAGCGCCACGCCATGAAATTCCTGCGCAAACATCTGGCGGTCGAACTGGCGCGGCGCTCGCCCACCGGCGTGGAATTTGCATTGCAAAAACAGGCGCACGACAGCGTGCTCCGGGAAAAGGAGCGGTGGCGCGGCGCGTTTGAAAAATCCTGCTTCTACCTCCTCGACAATCCGTGCCGCAAGAAACTGGCAACTCATCCGCGCGACTGGCCGCATTTGGGCGCGGTCGTGCCAGGCTATCCCTTTCTGCACCCTCTGGCAGAAGATTTCTGGGAGCTGTTCTGGAAAATCTACATGGCCAAAAGGGAGCCGATGCCGGCGTAGCGGCTTTCGGCAGAAAGCCGCCATTCCAGCAGAAAAGCATGCGGCAGTCTTGGCTTCCACCAAAACGCAATCCTCCACCAGGACATCGCAGCGCGGCGGTTCCTCCCGGATAACGGTGTCTTCTCAGTTCTCAGTTCTCTGTTCGCGCCTGCTCAATCCGTGGTTCAATTCCTCTTGGTTGCGGCTTCGACGCGCTGCTGGCAACCCGCCTTCCCCCTCCATCTATCATTTATACTTTATCCTCTTTCCAGTTTGACATTCCTGCCTTAAAGCCTATATTGCATCACGTGTGCATAGGAACGCACAGCGCTGCCGCCGCCCGCCAAGCCTCCCCCAAGGAAGCCGCTCCCCTCCTTTGCCCCGTTTTTTTTCACCATCCAAAATTCAAAATTCTCAATTCCCCGCACTCCAATCAGGGCTGATCAGGGCTGATCAAGGTAAATCAAGGTAAAAAATCCAAATTGCCATCCCTCACCTTTGCTCTTAAGAACTCCGCATGAACAAACCCTTGGATAAAAGCTCCCGCGCCCTGCTCGTTTTTCTTTTGCTGTCCGCAGCCCTGGCCGCGCCAACCCTTCTCGCCGGTGGAACCGCGCCGCTGGTCGCCAAACCCCAGGTCAGCGCCCCCGTCACCGTCACCGACAACGGCCGCACCTGGACGCTCGACAACGGCATTGTCAAGGCGACGATCAACAAGAACAACGGCAACATGCCCTCGCTGGTTTATCACGGCATCGAGACTATGGGCAGCGGCGGCAACTCCGGTGGCTACTGGGAGCAAACCCCCCAGGCCGCGCCCCAACTGACCCAGACCATCACGATTGATCCCGCCACAAACGGCGGCGCCCGCGCCGAGGTCGCCGTCAAGGGCGTCACCGGCGGCACGGTGATGCTCACGCCAGGCGCGCCCGGCGGCGGCACGTATTGCGACATCGAGGTTCGTTACGCCCTGGGCCGCGGCGAAAGCGGCATTTACGCCTACGCCATTTTCTCCCACCCGGCCGCCTATGGCGCCATGGGCGTGGGCGAAAGCCGCTACATCACCAAGCTCAACAAAACCTTCGACTGGATTTCCGTGGACGCGGATCGGAACATGCTCGAATGCGCGCCCCAGGACTGGGGCGCGGGCATCCAAATCCACGCCAAGGAACAGCGAATCCTGAGCACCGGCCTTTACAAAAACTCCGTCGAGCACAAATACAGCTATACGGCCGTGCAATACAAGATTCCCGCCTTCGGCTGGTCCAGCACCAAGGACCATGTCGGCGTCTGGTTCATCAACCCGACCATCGAATTCCTCAGCGGCGGCGCTGCCAAGCAGGAATTGGTCTGCCATTTTGACGCCAATAACGACCCCGACCCGATCATCCTGGATTACTGGCGCGGGACGCATTATGGAGGCGGGGCAAGTTGCAACCTGAGCGCCGGTGAGGAGTGGAGCAAGGTCATCGGCCCCATTTTCGTTTATTGCAACGCCCTCTTCGATCCCAAAGTCCCCTCCCCCGCCGACCTCGCCACTCTCGCCGCCACCGCCGGCAACCCTGCCGTCCCGGCCGCCTGGAACGCCAACGCCACCGCTTTGTGGCAGGATGCCCTCAGCCAGGCCAAAAAGGAGAGAGCCTTGTGGCCCTACGACTGGGTCAATGGCGTGGATTACCCGCACAAGGACCAACGCGGGACGGTGACGGGGCAAATCGTGCTCAACGATCCGCAGGCCGCCACCACCAAGCTGCCGCACCTGACCGTGGGCTTGGCCCATCCCGATTATGCCCGCGGCGCCGCTGCCGGCAGGCGCGGCGGTCCGCCTCCCGGCGCCGGCGGCGCCAACGCCAGCCCCGGCGCGCGAGGCGCTTTCGCATTCGGCGGCGGCGCAACGGTGGACTGGGCGCACGATGCCAAGTTCTATCAGTTTTGGACCGACGGCAGCGAGAACGGCCAATTCACCATTCCCAACGTCCGCCCCGGCGCCTACACGCTGCATGCCTTTGCCGACGGGGTTTTGGGTGAATTGGCC
>JBEKUQ010000424.1:0-3712 GCA_049514835.1 Verrucomicrobiota bacterium
CCGGGATTTGCCGCGGGTCGCCCACGTTCAAGGTCTGCGCCTACCATTTTCCCCCATTCAGTTGCTCAATGCCCGTCACCGCCTGGCCCGCCGCCAGCGCTTCGAATGTGGCGGGCTTCTTGGCCTTGATGATGCGGGTCGTGTCGGTGATCGCAATCACGATTTTTATCCCGCCTTGCAGTGTGATGGTCTTGGCTTTGCTGTCCACGCTCAGAATGTTGCCGCCAAATCTCCGGCTCGGCAGTTTCATCGCCGGGCCGGGCCGGTTGGTCGTGGTCGCCGCGGGCTGGTTGGTCTGGGCCGGGGCGGTCGCGCTCCCGCTCCACCCCGCCAGCAGAATCAGACAGGCAGTCTTGGCAAAAGTTTTCATAATGTGTGCTGTGCGTTCTTTATACCAGAATCAGCGCCGCTCACGCCAGCATTTTCTTTCCAATTCCCTCCTTCCGGCGCATGCTCCGGCCCGAACAACGGTTTCGCCTTGATCCCATGCCGCTGCCCTACAAAATTTCCACCCTGCTCTACTGCTTCAGCCGGCGCGGCCAAGTGCTGCTCCTGCGGCGCCGGCGCCAACCCAACCGCGGCCTCTGGAGTCCCTGCGGCGGCAAGCTCGACCTGGCGGCCGCCGAGTCTCCCTACGCCTGCGCCTGCCGCGAAGCCGCCGAGGAAATCGGCCTCAAATTGCGCCCCGCCGACTTGCATCTGACCGGCCTGGTCAGCGAGCACGCCTACCAGGGACAGGCCCACTGGCTCATGTTTCTCTTTGAAGTCCGGCCCCGCCTGGCCGCTTTGCCGCCGCCGCACCGCGAAGGCGAATTCGCCTTTTTCTCCCCCGCGTTAATCCCCTCCTTGCCAATTCCCCAGTCCGACGCCGAACAAATCTGGCCGCTTTTTTGGCGGCACCGCGGCGGCTTCTTCTCCGCCCATTGCCTTTGCCTCGCCCAGGGCCGCAACCGCTGGACCCTGGAGGAATCCATTCCCGTTTGGCCATGAACCCACAATCTCACCGACTTTTGGGGAGCGCGACCGTCTCGGTTGCATCGGTCGGCGTCTCGCCGACCGAAACCGCTTTCGGGGAGCACACGTCCCGACGAGTCGGGATGTGGCAGTCGGCGCCCTCGCCGGCTGCTCATGCCCGCCACCGTCCACAATGATTTCTGGCGCTGTGTTTGATGCCCATGAAAAACGAAAAAGAACCGTTGATTGACCTGCACAGCGACCACTACGTCATGGGCGAAGCCTTGCGCCAGGCGGCGCGCGCCTTTGCCGCGGCGGAAACGCCCGTCGGCGCCGTCATCGTGCTCCAAGGCCGCATTATCGCCCGCGCCTTTAACCAGGTCGAAACCCTCAAGGACGCCACCGCCCACGCCGAAATGCTCGCCATCACCCAGGCCGAGGAGGCCGCGGGCGACTGGCGGCTGGCCGGCGCCACCCTCTACGTCACCAAGGAACCCTGCCCGATGTGCGCCGGCGCCATGATCCATGTCCGCCTGCAACGCGTCGTCTTCGGGGCTGCCGATCCCAAGGCCGGCGCCGCGGGCAGCGCCCTCAATCTCCTCCAATTCCCCGGCCTCAACCACCGCTGCCAAATCACCTCCGCCGTCCGCCAGGCCGAATGTCGCGAACTCCTCCGCGCCTTTTTCGCCCAACGCCGCGCCGCAGCGCAGCCCAAGAGCCCCAAACCCAACGGCTGACGCAAATCCCCAATCCGCAATCCTTCCAACCCTCGCCCGCGGGAGCGGGAGAGGGTGGCGAAGCCGGGCTTGTCGCGCCGTAGCGAAGCGAAGGCGGATGAGGGCGCGCAGGCTCGCGCCCTAGAATCCCCAATCCGCAATCCCTCAGTGCCCCACGCACAGCAGCGAAACCTTTTCGTCCTGTTCATTCCGGGCCACGCCCCGGGCGTGCGGGTCCAGCATCGCTTTGCCATCCACCAGAAACTGGTAGTGATGAAAGCCGGCGCTCAACTGCAACTGCACGCGCCAGCACCCGTCCACCTGGCGTTTCATCGGGGTGGCGTGCGGATGCCAATCGTTGAAATCCCCGACCAGGCTGACATGCCGGGCCGAAGTGACCGAACAAATGAAATTGACCGGCTTAATGGTCTTCCTGGGTGACAAATGCGGATGTGGGCGCGGACGGACGTGCGAAACTGGCATGTTTTACCTTCCTTTTTTTCTCTGGCTTGATGCTCATCTGCTGATGCGCAATATAATTTCCCGCGCCAAAAAAGCAAATGCCCGCCCCCAAGGCAAGCACAACCGGGCTCATCTCCTCTTTGCCGGGACTTCCGGCAGCCGGGCCGGCGCCGCCCTATCCGTCCTATCTGTCCTCTGCGTCCCATTCCCATCCTCCCAAAAATCACGAATATGCCAACCACGCCCGTCCATGCCGTCCACGCTGTCCATGCCGTCCATCCCATCAAAAGAGCAGCCCCTCCAATCAAGTCTAAAAAATGACTTCTTTTATCCCGAACAGCCAATACCTCCTCCTGCGCCCGTTGCAACAACCGCGCCTTGAAAACTGCTCGACTCCCCCGCCGCCAGCCGCAAAAATCGCCGGATTACTAATATGAATTTGCTGCCCTTTGATAAACCGGTTCCCTACCGTCCCCGCGCTTTTGTCCCGCAAGAGATTGACCTCGGCAACTGGGCGCAGATCGCCACGCTCTTCGACGTCCTGGAAGCTCGCGCCCCGCGCTGCCAAACCCCTGCCCAGTTGCAACGCTGGCTGCTGGACGCCGGCGAGTTGGCCGCCGCCCTGGACGAAGAGTCCGCTCTCCGCAACATCGCCATGACCTGCCATACCGAAAACGCCGACGCCGAGCGGGCCTACCTCCATTTCGTCGAGCAAATCGAGCCGCAACTCAAGCCCCGCCAATTCCAGCTCGCCGTCATTTATTTGCGCCACCCGCTCCGCTCCAAACTTCCCCGCAAACGCTGGTTCGTTTTCAACCGCAACGCCCGCCTCCAGGTTGATTTGTTCCGCGCCGAAAACGTCCCCTTGGAAACCGACGAGGCCCGCCTCGGCCAGCAATACCAGAAACTCTCCGGCTCCCTCACCGTCCAATTCCGCGGCCAGGAAAAGACCCTCCCCCAAATGGGCCGTTACCTCGAAGAACCCGACCGCTCCCTCCGCCAGGAGGCCTGGCAATTGACCGCCCGCCGCCGCCTGCGGGAGGCCGGACAATTTGAGGACAACTTCGAGCAACTGCTCAATCGGCGCGAGCAAATCGCCGCCAACGCCGGTTTCCCCAACTATCTCCAATACGCCTTCCAGGCCCGCGGACGCTTCGATTACACCCCCGCCGATTGCCGCAAATTCCACGACAGCGTCGAAAAGGAAATCATGCCCGTCCTCCGGCAATTGCAGGCCGAACGCCGCCGCCAGCTCGCTCTCCCTTCCCTCCGCCCGTGGGACCTCAACGTGGACCCCTTCAACCGCCCGGCCCTCCGCCCCTTCGATCGCGTGGACGTATTGGTGGCGCGCACCCAGAGAATCTTTGACCGGCTCGATTCGAAGCTCGCCGCCGATTTCCAATTGATGCGCCAACTGCGCCTCCTCGATCTGGACAATCGCAAAGGCAAGGCCCCGGGCGGTTACCAATCCACCCTGGCCGAATCCCGCCTGCCTTTCATCTTCATGAACGCCGTCGGCCTTCATCGCGATGTCGAAACCATCTTGCACGAAGCCGGCCACGCCTTCCACGCCCTGGCCG